>DASVOW010000166.1:0-9812 GCA_036383155.1 Ktedonobacterales bacterium | reverse complement strand
GATCAGGGTTTAACAGCATGAGAGTCTAATCGCAACTATGAGGGGAGGTACCCATGATCGCCCGCACATGGCACGGCATCACGCCGGCCACGCAAGCCGATGAATATTTGAACCTGATGCTCACCGTCGCCATCCCCGACTACCGCGCCATCCCCGGCAATCGTGGTGTGCATGTGATGCGCCGCTTCAAGGGTGACACCGCGCACTTTCTCCTGCTCACCTTCTGGGAATCGGAGGATGCGATCCGCCAGTTCGCCGGGGACGACATCAACAAGGCAAAATACTATGACTTCGACTCCAGCTATCTTTTGGAGCTGGAGCCGACCGTCACGCATTATGACGTCTTCGATGCGTCGACCAATGGCTGAGCCACCTGAGCTCCGGCCAATGGCTGAGCCACCTGACGGAGCATGGGGTAGTCCAGGAGCCACATCACCCTATGCTCCGCGCCTACTGCTCCCGTGACAGCAGCGCGACCTCATACACCGCCGTTTTGTCACTCGGATAGCGCACCGTGAAGACGGCATTGACTATCCAGCCAGCAACGCCGGCGCAGATCCACTTTCTCGCTTGTTTCGCTTCGTGGCCAACTAATCGACGCGCCGCCCCATCGACCGGTGGACCGAGCGTCTGACCCCTAAACGTGCACAGTGCAAGCGTCACGTGTGAGGTGTGCGCCAGCCGTTTCACCTTCCCACTGGAGGCAGGCGTCATGAAATACAGCTTTCCAGCCATCGCCTTCATGCCAACCGGGGTGCCCACTCCCTGACCGTTGCGGCGGAAACTGGTCAGCAAGACCGAATGGGAGCTTCCCGGTCGGCCGAGCAGGGTTTCTACGCGGTTGAAAGAGCTCGTCTGATTCATGCCAGTTGCTCCTTGCCGACACGGCGTCCAATGAAACGCTGAGTCATAGCGTCCAGGAGCAATCCCAGGAGTAGTCCCAAGATGACCATCCCGAGCAGGATGAGCAGCGAGAAGGCCAAATCGGGCTTGAGGGTCATCAGACACACCATGCCTACCAGCAACATCGCGCGTATGCCCTCGGCGAGCCAGAGCCGCCGGGCCAGCAGATGGCTGCGTACTGTGTCGGGAACCTGACCTGGAGGGGCAGCTTGGACCAATGCGCTCAGCCGCTGAATCGTTCCGCCACTCACGGCGGCTCCCATGATGGCAAGCACCACAAAGGTCAGGAGGGCAGCCAGCACCCAGGGCGTCGTGAACCCCCAGGCCACGGTCACCATGTACAGGGCCGGGGCCAGAATGACGAGTCCAATGAACATGAGACTCTTTCCCGCGAACTGGGCGACAGCGACCCATTCGCGGATCTGCTCCAGCGTCCGCGCCTGTCTCATCCGCACAAACGCCGTGACCACCAGGCTGACCGCACTGAAGAGTGCAACCGCTCCGAGGATATGGACCAACAGCGCAATGGAATACCACATCGTTTCGCTCCTATCTATGATGAATGTGTGTTTCAGCTTGCCTGCTCTCTCTCGATTCCGGTCAAGCGCGTGCTTTCACGGGCTCGTCCCAGGCGACCTGATATGAGTAGATCCAGTCGAGTGCAGCAGGGTTGGCAAAGACCTTGAGGAAGAACGGCGCGAGCGTGTCTCGAAACCACACCTGGATCGGTTGGGTCAAGACCTTTGCCTGATTCGTGCTACGCCCATGATGCACCATGCGCTCGACGCGCTTCCGACGCAGACGCTCATACGTTGCAAAGGCTTGGGAGAGATCCTCCCCGTCGCGCAGGCACCTTGCCAGAACGATCGCATCCTCCAGCGCCAGCGATGCGCCCTGTCCAGCACTGGGTGAGACTGCGTGGATCGCATCGCCGACCAGGACGACCCGATCTGTGTGCCACAGAGGCTGCGTGGCGATGTCATAGATGGGAAAGCCGATGATCGAGCTCTGCGTTGCCCGGATCATCTCTGAGATGAACGGGAGATCGTCGCGGAAGAGATCGAGCATACGCGCTTGCCATTCCTCATTCATAATCATGTCTAAATCGCCCTTCGCAGGCGCGGATCGTTGCGGGTAATTGACAAACCAGTACAACTCTCTCGTGGTGCTGACGTGATAGCCAAAGAATGCCCGCTTGCCAAAAACGAAGTGCATCGTGTCCGGGGTGGGAGGAAAGCTGGAGTGCTCTGCGAAGCCCCCCGTACTGATCAGGCCGGTGTATTCTGGGGCGGGAGCGTGTGGGTTGATGAGCTGGCGGGTGCGAGAGTGCACACCGTCACAGCCAACCACGAACGTGCCCTCGGCGGTGCTGCCGTCCGCGAAGGTGGCGATCACGCCTTGCTCCCTGGTGGAGAGGCTGGCAAGCTTCTTGCCAAAGGCCATCTTGATCCCCCTGCGCTCGGCTTCCTCGCGCAGCACCTGATGCAAGCGCGATCGCAGGATATTGATGCTTGGGGCTCCAACTTCCGCCCTGGCCCCATTGCGCACCTCGCCAAGACGCTTGCCGTTCCCACTCCAGATCTGCATGCGAGGAATCGGAGAGCCCTGGCATGCCACCTGCTCGTCGAGCCCGAGCGTCTTGAGCACACCGAGCCCGTTGCACGCTGTGTTCAGGAAACTGCCGCCATAATCGGCCGACTCGGCTCTGGCCTCATAGATCTCAGCTTCGATGCCTGTCCGTTGCAGGAACAAGGCGACGACGGGTCCAGCGACCCCGCAGCCAATAATCAGCGCTTTCTTTCCGGATGCGTTCATAAAGCCTCTCTCTATCTGATGTCAGAAACAGACGAACCACTACGAGCGGCGAAAGGCGAGCCAGCCCAGGGCCACGACCCATGCGAAGACCTCGACCACCAGGATGCGCTCCGTCAGTCCCGCCACCCCGGTTTGAGTCCCCGCCACAGTGGGTGAGAAGGTCATGAAATACAGGACCAGTAGCACGAGCGTCAGTGGGCTGCCCAGCAACAGCCAGTTGCCGAACCGCCGAAAGCTGGGGACGCGGCGGAGCCAGAGTCCGATGACCACGAAGCTCAGCACCGGGCTCCCCGCAGCCAGGAGGAAGCCCGCCATATGAGGCAGGAACGACTCCAGGGTGAAGATGCCGTCCAGTGCCATGCCCAGCCCTGAGAGCGCGAGCAGCACGGTGCAGCTCCAGCGCGCAACGCCGCCGATCTCTCTGATGCTCTGGAAGATGCCGATCGCGCCCACCATGACGATGAACCCGCCGACCACGAAAGCCGTGTTCATGTATGGGGCGGTGACGCCGAGGCCCAGTCCGCTGATGCCCTGGTGGATGGGCGAGTAGGGACCGATCCAGGTGCCCCATGCGCTGTATCCTGGGCTCAGGAAGCCAAGGACGGCCCACGCCGCTGTGAAGAGGATCGGGCCGACGAGGGCGCCGAGCGCGAGCCACCGGGCCGCCTTCGGAGCCGCTAGAGTGCGTGAATGAGCGCTATCGGCGCCAGTCAGTACTGAGATGGTGTGATCGTTGTTGTGATGCCGCGGTGCTGTGTTCATCTCTGCTCCGTGTTGTCTTCAATCGATAAGGAATCGCGCTGTGTCATTCGCACAAGAGAAGCGATGGAGAGCAGCCGGAAACTCGCTGCTCATTCCTCTGGAAGCGTTACGGGTGCGCTTACCTTCAGCGAGAGAAGTGTCAGCCCCAGATCGCGCATTTTGAAGAGGACGCCGTAGAGCGCTGCTTGGTCTTCAATGGGGCCTGAGAGCAGAGTCGTGCCATCTTCCTCGTGCGTGATCGAGAGGTTCTCAAACCAGGCTTGCCAGAAGGGGTCCAGATGTCCCTTCACGCGAATGACGTATCTCATGCCCTTGTGCTCCGTGCGGATGATATTTCCTCGTCCACAAAGAAGGGTACCGTGCCGGAGGGGAGAGCACAGGAGCCAGAAGTCTACTTTGAGGTACCAGTTCTGTTTCGCGAGGGGAAGAGGTCGGGGGGCCAAAAGGATACCAGGATCGTGGCCTGGGTAGCCGCGTGGGTAGTAGGCGGAGCAACCATTAGGCTGAGATGAGAGATTACAGCAACGATAGCTCCCGTGCGCGTGCCACCGCGTGCGTCCTATTGTCCGCTGCCAGTTTCAGCAGGACGTTGCCGACGTGTTTCTTCACAGTCGTGAGTGAGACCACCAGCCGGTCGGCAATCTCCTGGTTGGAGACTCCCTGCGCGACCAGACGCAGCACCTCCTGTTCACGTAGCGTCAGTGGCTCAGGCAGTGGGGGAACGGCTTGAGAAGGCGCATGTAAAAGCGATGTGGCGACGAGAGGTATCTGCCGCTCTATCGCCGTCTGCGGTCGCTCGTCGGCAAAGGCGTCAAGCACGGTACGAGCGTAGGCAGCCAGGACCGGAGAATTAGGTTCCTGCTCTGGGCTAAGCAGTGCCTGCAGCGCCTGGAGCATCGGCGCTCCGGTATCGAGAAAGACGCGCACATATCCTTCAGGTTCTGCCACAGTGAGCAGCCGAAGGAGAACGCGGACCGCCTCATGGGTGGCGCCCGACGCCTGGAGAGCCGCTACTTGCAGCGCCAGGATGGCGACCATACTCCCCACCCTCGACACCTGCTCAGCGCTGCTCAGGAGTGCGGTGAGCCACTGCCAGGCCTGCGCATACTGGCACCGCGCCAGATAGACGCGCACCAGCGCGAGATGGGCGTTTTCGTGGGTGTATAGGAGGGCATCCTGACGATATTCAGCGCGCTCCGCCCAGCCTACCGCCTGGGTCAGGCGGCCCTGGGCCAGCCAGAGACGCACCCACAGACTTTCGATCCAGGGACCAAAGAGCGGGATTCCGGCAGATCGATTCACTCGCTCAATCTCACGCACGGCCTGTTCGGCTCCAGTCAGATCTCCCTGCGCAATGAAGACACCGCAGAGCACGTCATAGGCCCCCACCAGAATATCCATGTACTGCATGGGCGTCGTCTTGGCAATCGCCTTCTGCGCGGCACGTTTCGCGGCCTCCAGCTGATTCCACTCGTACGCAAGCTGCGCCTCGAATAAGTCGGAATACGCCGCCAGCGGCACCGGGACTCCCAGACGGTTGACCAACTGGTGGAGTTCCTGGCAGCGGTCCCACGCCTGCCGCAACTGCCCCAAAGCAATCAGCGCGAGAATCAGCCCCCACAGGATGTGCACCTTCTGCCCGGGATATTGCGTCCTCCAGGTCGTCTGCTTGCCATTCTGCAATGCGGACACCATCGGAGGGAAATTCCCGGCTAGACGTGTTGCCATAGCCAGGCTACCCCAAGTATGCTGCCTCCACACGGCGTCGTCATCTAGAGAAATGTGTTGCATGAGCCCGGCTGCGCTGCTCACTTGTTCCACATCGCCCATAGCGAGTGCCTGTGCTCCCACGCTCCACGCCGATAGCAGCCGCAGCCGGGTATGCAAGCGGTCCCGCTCGGCGGGCGTCAAGATACCCTGATCGTCGCGCTGCAACAGTTCCTCCACACCCTCCTGGAGCCTATGAAGATACGCCCGTTCCTCTTGCTGTTGCTGAGAGAACGGGAACAGCAGATTGAACGCTAATATGTAGCTCGTGGCAAGGCGAGGATGCACGCGCAAGACCTCGTCGGGCAGCCGTTTGATCCAAGCCAGCAGCGTTTTCAGCTCCCCGCCCAGAAACAGGCGCTCGGTATAGCCTTCCAGCAAATCAGCCGCGAAAAAGAAGTCCCGCGTCGCCAGTGCGTGATGGAGCGCCTCGTGTGGCCATTCCTGCTGGTGATACCAGAGCGCCGCCGCCCGATGCAGGCGGGTCTCTTGCTCCGGTTGCGTCGCCTGCAAACGCGCCAGCAGCACATCGCGGAAAAGGGTGTGAAAGCGATACCATCGCCGCTCTTCGTCGAGAGGAACCAGAAAGAGATTGGCCCGCTCCAGGGACTCCAGGATCTGCTGGCTGGCCTGCTCCCCAGTCAGCGTCTGACAGATCTCGGCATTCATCCGGTCAAGCACCGACGTGAACAACAGAAAGCGTCGCTGCGCCTCAGGCAAGGGCTCAAGGATCTCGTCGTGCACATAATCCAGGATAAAGCGATGACTGCCGCTAAACGCCTGGGTAAAAGCCGACACATCATCGTGTCTGCGCAGCGAGAGGGCCGCTAGCTGGAGTCCCGCGATCCAGCCTTCCGTGCGCGCTTCCAAGCGGCTGATGTCTTCCTCCGAGAGCGCCAGGCCCATGACCTGCGTCAGAAACTGGGCGGTTTCTTCGCCACTCAAGCGCAGGTCCGCCGCGCGAATCTCGGCCACTTGTCCTCGCGCCCTCAGACGAGCCAGAGGAAGCTCGGGATCGCCGCGACTGGCAAGGATCAGATGCAGGCAGGGGGGAAGATGATCGAGCAGGAACTGAAGCGATTCATGAATCACCCGTTCGCTCATCAGATGATAGTCATCCAGTATCAGGGTTGTGTCCTGTGAAAGCTCCGCCAGCTCGTTGACGAGCGACGTCACTACGCCTGTCAGTTGAGGCGGTTGTGGCGCTTGCAGCATCGCCAACGCTGCCTCGCCTACAGTGGAAAGGCACGATCCGCTGTGTCTGAGTGCGGCAACCACACAAGCCCAGAAGCGTGCCGGATCAGTGTCCTGTTCATCCAATGCGAGCCACGCGACCTGGCTATTTCCCTGACTGGCCCAGGCCGAGAGCAGCGTTGATTTGCCAAATCCTGCCGGGGCCGAGAGCAGGGTCAAAGGAGACGAGCGACTCTGATCGAGCGCCCTGAAAAGGCGCGGGCGCTGAAGCAGCGCTGAACGGAGAGGTGGGACGCTGAACTTGGTCACCACGAAGCTCGGCTCAGACATAGCATTGCCTCCCCTCTCTTCGGCCATCTGGCGGCCGGCTCTTGCCTCCGGTGTGCAGAGCTCCTCGCGTGGCCCAGGCTAACATACAGCGGGGAGCATTTATCCCCGATTAGGAGATTTCGTGTAGGTCCACGTAATGGCTGTAGCATTCGTACAACTGTAAATCCGTGTGAATCGGATAGCAGCAACAGCGTCAACGATGTCGATGCTGTTGCTGCTATCCCATACGTGGCCACTCCCACGTCGTCGTCATGGATGGACTGCGAAACCGGCAAGCTTACCGTTCGGCAAAGAAGCGGCGCATCTCTTGCGCCACCCGTTCTGGCTGGCCGCCTCTATTGGTGGCGCTGGCATCGCTTGACCCACCATGATCGAGTCCGGGGAACTCGATGCGTTGTGCATGCGGTAAGACCTTCTCCAGGGTGCCAAGCGCGGTCTTCAGGTACGCCGGGCTTTTGCTGCCGCCAAGCAGGAGCACTTCGTTGCCTATCGATCTGAAGCTCTCCAGCTTCTTGCTCGCCTCGACGACGATGTCAAAGTCATAGTGCAGTGTTGGCGCTAGTGTCCTCATGGAGACGTAGCTGCCATTGGGGTTCGCATCCTCGCTTGCCACGGCCTTCTTCGTGAACGACTCGAGCAGCCAGCGGGGCATGCGCTGGAGCATCGGCGGCCCCATCTGCGCGCCCAGCATGCCCGTGACGAGCGCGGCGGCGATCTTGCCCTCGGCAATCTCTCTGTCATAGCGTGCCAGGAATGCCGTCGAGAGCGAGCCGTTGACAATCAGCGCTGGCTCATAGACTGCGACTTTCTGAATCGTGGGCAGCGTCAGTGCTGCCTGCAGACAGATGTCGCCGCCTGAGCTGACACCGAAGAGGTAGCCAGCGCCCGTCTTGGTAATGAGCGCGTCGAGATCGTCCACTGCTGTCTGCAAGCTGAAATCACTGCCGAACGGACCGCTGAGGCCACGCCCACGGCGGTCAGGCGCGTAGACGGTGAAAGCATTGGCCAGAGCCCCGGCGAGCTGCATATGGCTGTCGGCGGACTCCATGGCGCCGTGCAGCACCACCACACCTGGGCCTTGGCCGAGCTGCCGGTAGCCGATGGTGGTGCCGTCTCTTGAGGTGACGGAGCCGGTTGTATAGTGTGGCTGCGCCGTCGCGGTTGTCTGACTCATAACGCTGGTTGCCGTGTTCATGTGCTGGCATCCTCTCTTGCATGGGTGGCCGGATGGCGCTACAATGTCTTAACGATTAATAATCTTAATGGTTAAGATTGTTCTTGTCAAGAGGGTGACATATGGCGGAACTTCTCGATGAAACTGACAAGAAGGCGCGCGAACGCCGTGAGACGCTGGGCGACCGATTGCAGTTCTTAGGTCAGATGGCAAGCACCGAAACCGCCCTATTTCAGCAGGCCGCGGCAGCAAAGTATGGCCTCGGAATCACCGATATGAAGACACTCAGCGCGTTGCAGCAAGAGGGACCGATGACCGCCGGGCAGCTAGCAAAACGGCTGAGTCTCACCACTGGAGCTGTCACCAACGTGATTGACCGGCTTGAGCGGCAGGACCTAGTGAAACGTGCGCCCGACGCAAGAGACCGCCGCAAAGTCATCGTCACGATCAACCAGGAAAAACTCGACTCCGGCGAGAATGTCTATCTCTCGATGGGAGAGGCATTTAGCAAGTTGCTCGAAGACTACTCCACCGAGCAGTTGGAATTCCTCGTGCGGTTCTACGAGGCGTCCATCGAGCTCACCAAACGAGAGATTGCGAAGCTGGCCGGTAAGGAAGCCTAAAGCCAGTTAAAGACGTGGTGTCTCGCTGCGCGCTTTGGCTTATTGCCTGCCTCGTCGCCCGTGTGCTATCCTTTCACCTGATCAAGCGTGCGTGAGTGGCCGGGCGATTGGGGCATATATACATACAAGGGGCAAGCATGCCCAGGCACATTCGGATGTGCCCGCAAGGGCGGTGGATATGACGGTTCCTTCTCTGGCGCATATCTGCTGCTCGTGCCCCGCTGGTGTGGCGGCAGGGTGTAATGCTGCTGAGCGGTCAAGCGTGTACTAGAGTGCGCGGCGGAGTGTCGCGCGGATGTGGGAGGCAGGTGACGTATGCACAGATACCTGATCAGGCGACTTCTGCAGGCGGTGGTCTTGCTCCTTATCATGTCCGTCGTCTTCTTCGGGCTGATCCATGCCATTCCCGGCGGTGGCCCCGAGGCGTTGATTTTCAATCCCAGGATGTCGCGAGCGACACGTGACGCGATCGCAGCGAAATGGCATCTCCACGATCCGCTGCCGATTCAGTATCTGACCTGGCTCCAGCACACGTTGCAGGGCGACTTCGGCCTCTCCATTCTCAACGGCCAGCCCGTCGCGCCACAAATCCTTGGCCGCCTAGGCCCCACGTTGGAGTTGTTTGGCTACACCTTCGCTTTCTCCCTCGTCGTCGCGATCCTCCTGGGTGTCTTCTCGGCGGTGCGCCAATACTCGATCCTCGATTACGGCGTGACGCTGCTGGCCTACGCCGGTATCTCGATGCCGGTCTTCTGGTTTGCACTGATCCTACAGCAGATCTTTGGCGTGCAGCTGCGTCTGTTGCCGATCTTTGGGCAAGCCTCGGCGGATATCGAAGGCTTTTCGTCCTTCGACCTCTGGCAAGATCGCATGCTGCATATAATCCTCCCGGTTATTGTCCTCTCGCTGCTCTTCATCGCGACGTGGAGCCGCTTCCTCCGGTCGAGCATGCTGGATGTGGTCAAGCAGGACTATATCCGCACGGCACGCGCGAAGGGACTCAGTAACCGCCTGGTGTTCTTCCGACACGCGCTGCGCAATGCGTTGATTCCACTGATTACCCAGGTGGCGATTGGCTTTGGCGGCATCGCGGGCGGTGCGACGATCACCGAGACGATCTTTGCGCGACCGGGCCTGGGCAGTTTCTTTTTGAGCGCGCTGGGTCTGCCGGATTATCCCGTGCTGCTGGCGATGCTCTTGCTTGCTGCCGCCTGTGTCATCGTATTCAACCTGATAGGCGACGT
>DASVOW010000165.1:0-1939 GCA_036383155.1 Ktedonobacterales bacterium | reverse complement strand
CGCTCACGCAATGCCCGATCTCGCCAACCGCGACAACGGCAACAGTGACGACGAGCCAGCATAGCGTCAATGGCGTCATCGCCTTCTCCGTCGTGTTGCTGGTGGTATTCGGCTTGCTGAGCGCGATTTTCGCATTCCTCGATCTCTTCCTCGCGACGTACATCGCACAGAATCTCGCGGCGCGGTTGCGCAACCGGCTCTTCGACCACCTGCAGCGTCTCTCACTGGACTGGCACGGCAAACAGAAAAAAGGCGACCTGGTGCAGCGCGTCACAGGCAACATCGCGGATGTTCAGAAGCTTGTGACCGATGGATTGGTAGATCTGCTCGCGGGTATCTTGACGCTCATTGGTGTATTGAGTATCATGCTGTTTCTGAGCGTGCCATACACCCTCATCTCGCTTTCCATCGCGCCGCTGCTCTTTGTCACCGTCCTGGCCTACACCAAGACTATCAAGGTGGCGGCGAGACTGGCGGCCAAGTCTACGGGGCATGTGGCCGATGTGGCGACTGAGGATATCAACGCGCTCACCGTCATCAAGGTATTTACCCGCGAGGAACGTGAATCTGCTCGATTTGGGGAGTTCGTCGATACGACACGGCGCGCTGGGCTGCGCGCAGGTGGCCTCCAGGCGCAGTTTACGCCCATTGTCTCGATTCTCGTCGTATTGGGAACCGCGACGGTCGTTGGCGTGGGAGGTTACGTGGCGGCAGGCAATACCTTCCACATCGGCATCTTCACCATTCCGGCCGAGAGTGTGGACATTGGCACACTGGTCTTATTCCTCGTGTTCCTGAAGCTGCTGTACCAGCCAATGCGCGACCTCTCGAAGCTGACGACGCTGACAAGTACCGCATCATCGGGCATAGAGCGCATCCAGGAGGTGTTGAGCCAGGAGCCGGAATTGCTGGAGAGCCGAGTTCCATACTATGGCCCGACCAAGCTCAAAGGCGATCTTGATTTTGACCACGTCGAATTCGGGTATGTGCCAGAAAGTCCGGTGTTGCATGATGTCACCCTGCACATACCGGCCGGGAGAAAAGTAGCGCTCGTGGGCCTTTCCGGCGGGGGTAAGACGACACTTGTCAAGCTCATCCCGCGGTTTTACGAGGTGCAGCAAGGATCGGTGCGCATTGACGGCCTCGATAACCGCCTGTATCCGCTGAGCGTTTTGCGCCAGAATGTCAGCATGGTACTCCAGGACTCGATATTGTTCGAGGGCACTATCCGCGACAACATTGCGGTGGGAAAGCCGGGAGCAACCGATGATGAGATCGTCCAGGCGGCACGACGGGCCAATATTCACGACGCGATCGTACAAGACCTGGGAGGGTATGACCGGCGTGTGCGCGAACAAGGCAAGGATTTGTCGGGGGGCCAGCGCCAGCGTATGGCGATCGCTCGGGCGATCCTGCGTGACGCGCCGATATTGATTCTCGATGAGCCCACGGCCGCGCTGGATGTCGAGGCGGAAGCCGAAGTGATGCATGCGCTCGACACGTTGATTGAGGGACGAACGGTGCTGATGATCTCGCACCGGCTCAGTACACTGGGCAATGTCGAGGAGATCATCGTCTTGAAAGATGGCGGTATTGTGGAGCAGGGGACGTTCAGCGAGCTGAAGCGCAGGGGCGGTATATTCGCCGCGCTCCTAGCTGAGCAGAATCGCTACAACATCGAGAAGATCAACGAGGCGTCAATCATTCGATCGGCCTTCGTACCCTTGCAGCCAGAGGAGACACGGGAGCCAACGAAGGGCTGGCGGCCTCCAGTTGTCGCGGTGAAGAAACCGGCGCTGGATGTAGACGTATGGGAGGCGCCAGCCGCGACAAGAGTCGCCGTGCGGTGGGGTAACGGTCAGGCGCATGCGCGACGATTGGGATCAGATGGCCCTACGGAGGTGCAGAACACGGCCCGTATAGTCGTAGAGGTGGAAGG
>DASVOW010000164.1:0-4908 GCA_036383155.1 Ktedonobacterales bacterium | reverse complement strand
CGATCATCCACGGGATCGTCCCCCAGAAATACGAAAGTAACTGCCGGACCGGCGATAGCCCACGCTCCACAAGCTCGTTGTGGCCATACTGCGCAAGCCGGCTTGCAGCCTCGCGTTCGGTCAGTCCCTCTGCCATGGGCTGCGCCTCGACCCTGTCTACCGCATCAGCCAATGGCGCGGCGTCCCCTCGTGTTGCCGCGCCACCGTCCATCTGTCTCATGGCAGACCGTCCTCTCCGCTACCACCGTCGTATGCCTATCCGTACCGGCATACGACGTTCCAGCACAACAGCGCTTGCGCCATTCCGTCGCCGCTACCTCCCTCAGAGTACGAGCACCCGCGCACTCTAACGTCACACCATCATCACGGCGACTCACAAATACGACACAATGCAGCAAGCATCGTCCTGGTTTCCTAGCTGCCACCTCTGCACGCTGTGGCACGTGACCCAGGAGGCCTATGTGAGCGTCTGATGATAGGTCTGGGCAAGATTGTGCGCGCAATGAGATGCGAAGCGTGTACACCCGTCTCGAAGGCAAGCTCGTGGCGTATCCCAGGCCACATGCCTCGTCTCGCTATACCGGACTGGAAGCCATGCTATGGACCTGGAGTTAGCAGGCCTAATCGCTGCCACAGCGTCATTCTTCATCACAATACCGTTGGCGGCTCGCGCCCGCGCACGGCGCGCCCCACACGCGCTGCTGATCTGCGCAGCGTTCTCAGTAGGCTATAGCCTCCTCGCCATCGTCTTCGTCGCCGACGCCCTCATGCGCCAGCCACTCTCCGAGACGCTGCGCTTCACACGCGGCATCGGCGCAGGCATCGCTGTCGGCCTCTTGCTCAGCGGATGCGTGCTCTATGCGTACGACGAGGCATATCGTGCTCGCGCCCCACAGCGCGGCCATTCAAAGGAGTAGTGCGTGACCACGCCTCAAGCAGCGCCTTGTTGCGGCGGATTCACGTCCGGCGCAGTTTTGTACATAGCCTCTATAGTATCGTGATAGACGCGGCCTATCTCTCTCCGGCGAATCTTGAGCGATGGCGTTAGCAACCCATTCTCGACAGTAAAATCATCGTGCACGATGCTGTAATGCTTCACCGTTTCGTAGTGCGCGAGCTGCGCATTGACCCGCGTCACCTCAGCAGCAAGATGCGCGCTGAATCGCTTATCGTTCATGATCTCCTCAATTGCGTCGGATGCAATACCAGCACCACGCGCCCACTTGCGCACGGACTCAGGGTCCAGCGTGAGCAGCGCCACCAGATAGGGCTTGCGGTCGCCAAAGACTGCCGCCTGCGACACCACCGGAATGCTCTGGAGTACGTTCTCCACTGCCTGCGGCGCAATCTTCTTGCCCCCCGACGTGGCGATCAGATCCTTCTTCCGATCCACGATGCGCACGAACCCATCTGCGCCCACCGTGCCAATATCGCCCGTATGGAACCATCCATCCGCGTCGATAGCCTCGCGTGTCTCCTCCGGCATGTTGTAATACCCCGTGAAGACACAGGGTCCTCTCACCAGCAGCTCGCCATCATTGGCGGCACGTAGGGCATGGCCCGGACACACCTGCCCCACAGTACCCAGTCGGTAGTGATCGCTCCTATTGATGGTGAATGCGCTCATCGTCTCAGTGAGCCCCCAGCCTTCCAGCAGCAGAATCCCCGCCGCATGGAAGAATGCGAGGATATCGCGGTCAAGCGGCGCCCCACCTGACACGGCAAGCTCAAGCCGCCCACCTAAGGCGTCACGTATCTGGCGAAATACCAGGCGGCCCGCCAGAGCATAGGGCCAGCGCAGGAAGAGAGGAATCGGCCGCTGCTCGTCTCGATATGCGGCTACCCGACGCCCAACGCGCACTGCCATCTTGAAGATCATGCGTTCGATTGCCGAGGAAGCGTCCACCCTTGCGGTAATCGTGGCGTACGCCTTCTCGTACATACGCGGAGCGCCCAGGAGGAGATGTGGTTGCGCTTCACGAATATCGTCTGCGAGATGCGCCCACGACTGCACCACCACCGTCTCGATGCCACGCTCGTAGCAGAGGAGATGCTGTTGCCGCCCCAACACATGGCTCAACGGCAACCAGAGCAGATCCACCATGCCGCGGTGCAGTATCGGCAGCATGGCTCGTGCGTTCCACACTGAAGTGAGGAGATTCCGATGCGTAAGCACGACTCCCTTTGGTATGCCGGTGGTGCCGGACGTGTAGACAATCGTCGCTACATCGTCCGGCGTCAGCATCTCAGCGCGCGCCGCCGCAAACGCATCAGCTTCCTCCGGCGTGCCATTGCTCATGTCCTCAAGCTCATCGAATCCCATCACCCATGAATCATGCTCAAGTGTCTTGCCGCCTTCGAAGAGAATGAGCTTTTGGACGCAGGGAATGCTCGACCGTATGCCGATAAGCCTCTCGTACTGCTCGCGATCCTCCACGAAGAGGTACCGCGCGCCCGAGTCGTTGAGCAGCCTGGCGATAGTAGACGGCGTCAAGGAGGGATAGATCGTCACCGTTATCGCGCCCAGGCCCAAAATAGCCCAGTCTGCCGCCATCCACTCCCAGCATGTGTTGCTCAGAATGCCAATACGGTCTCCCTGGCACGCACCAAGCTCATCCAAGCCTACAATCAGGCGATTTACCAGGCGCTTGTTCTCACCCCACGTCGCGCTGACCCATCTCTCGTCCCGCTTCTGCCGCCACGCGACGGACTCGTCATAGTCCTTCGACCGGGTGCGGAAGAGTTGGGCGACGTTCCGTTCCGGCCCCGGCGCCAGTGGATCGGAAGCATCCAACGGCGGAGACCATACCTCGCTGAGTGTAGACTGTGGCATCTGGCTAGTCGACGCCTCGCGCGATGCCGTCTCCATACCGACTGCCTTGCCGCCAGCCTGAATTGTCGCGCTCGATACGCCACCAATTTCTCCACCAGAGGACGAGGACGGCGACACCTTCATGCCAAATAAGAAGCGTGTGACGTGTGTGCGTTTGATCACCAGATCATAGATAGCCAGCGTGACCGCCAGCGTGATGATGATCAGCACAGTGAACTGAGTCACCATGTTGAGTCGCCAATGGAGCATCGTGACCGCGAGGAGCGTGAGCACTGGCAGGTGCAGCACATACACCGGATATGCTGCTTCAGTGAGATAGTGCTGCACAGGATGAGTAAAACTCAAGTATCTTCTGCCAAGAGCGAGCACCGCCACCACCCAGAACCACGCGATGAATCCGCGCAGCGGCACAAAGGACACGTTCCCCAACCAGGTGTTGAACGGCGCATTGATCGCGGGCATAGAGAGCATTGCTCCGATGACAAACAATACGATGCCCAGCGCCAGGGCCACCAACCCCTCACGCTCAACCGCCGCACCAAAGCGTGCATCAGCGTACAAAATGTAGCCATAGACGAAGAAGATCAGAAAGAAGACAAACTGATCCCAATCGTCGTAGATTGGCCAGCTCGACGTCAGCCGCGTGAGCCATCCCGAGCCTAGCAGCATGTTAGCCAGCACCAGCGGCACGCTGAAGAGCAACACAAAGCCCGGCACGTCACTGCGAGCGGCCAGCCACCCGAGCGCTCGCTGGCCGTGCGCGCCCCTGAGATAGAGAAAGAGCGGCAACGCCACCACTGAGTAAGCAAAGAGGCGCGGAATAAACCAGAGATGCCCCCAGAAGATGGGGACAAGCCACGGCGAGAAGTGTGTCAGGAAGTAGCCGTAGGCCCCGAGGTAGAGCGGATAGAATCTCAGATACGAATCTGTCATGTGCGGATTCGTGACAGGAATGTTGTACTGGTGTAGCAACGTCGGGTTAGCAGCCAGCACAATAAATACCTGCATGGGAATGATCATCAGCGTCGCGAAAACAAAGGGGATGAGTAATCGCGTCGCGCGTTCTCCCAGAAACCTCTTTGGCCCGCGCACGCCAAGCGCAAACCAGGCGGCAGCTCCCGCAACCAGGAAGAGGAGAGGCATACCCCAGGCCCCGGCAAAAGCGCCGACCAGCGCCATGATCTCGCTGCGCTGAGCACTTTTCAGATAGATATCCGCTGTTGTGCTATAAATCACAGCGGCATGGACAGGAATCAGGCCAAGCACGACTCCCGCTCGTAACCAATCGAGCTCGTACCGGCGTGCATGGCTTTGCTCATTGGTCCGGGCATGTGCCACCGCATGCGACCTCGGCACAGTAAGCGTGTTCATCGTGCCTTCCTTCCGCCTGGTAGCTTCCCAATCAGATACCCATTTCGCGCACGTCTCGTGCTGGGCGCTTAGGGCGCTTGTTCGCCGCACGAGCAGCCTGAACACGGTCGCGATCTTGCCCCGGTCAGCGGTCCATTTGCGCGACCCGAATGCCCAATACCCTGATACCGCAAGCATGGCATCGACGACTCACAAACGCGTCACGCCCACATCCGGCGATATCACAGGCGTGTCCCGTCCGGCATGTCTTCGCTGAGCTTCTCCTTCTCGTTATGGCATAATCAGGAGGACACAACCGCAGCGATTATGTCACGTACACTAATGGAGAATTGACCGATCTACAGCTTCTGTAGTATCGCTGACAGTGTCTCGTTCTACAGGTATGCCAGTGCAGAGTGCTACATCCTGTCTCATGCTTCATGGGGGTCACATTCATAACTCCCATACCAAATAGGTGACTTCATGGCCAAATCACACCTCATCTTTAGCTCTCATGCCGGTTATGCAGCGATGCAAGCCTGGTACGCTGCGCTCCTGGCGAAGAACCAAATTTCATATGAGTCCCACATCGTGCCGACACGCTTCGGTGACACACATCTCCTTGCGGCAGGACCGGCTGATGCTCCTCCAGTCATCCTGCTACACGGAATGGAGGGAACGGCACTCAGTTGGCGCTATCAGCTTGACGCGCTCTCCAGCAGCCT
>DASVOW010000163.1:0-2240 GCA_036383155.1 Ktedonobacterales bacterium | reverse complement strand
GAGGAAGTGGCTTCGAGAGAGCATTCGGTGGGAATTCATCGCTTTTGCCGCGCTGGTAGTGGTTTGTGTCTTTCTTGCGCTCTTTGGCAAGCGTGGGGACGCCATGTATGTATACGCAGACTATCCGATCGGGCTGGGGGTCGCGGCGCTGCTCGTGATATGCGGCCGTGGCGCGAAGAGTCCCCTGCGGGCGATTCTCTCGTTCAAGCCGCTGTGCAAGATCGGTGCGTTTTCCTATTCCCTCTATCTCATCCACGCGCCGCTGCTCCAACTGATCTGGCAATATGTGCTCCATCCGCTCCATACGCAAGACGTCACGAGGTACACGCTGCTACTTGTCGCTGGCACTCCTCTCATCGTGGGCGCGGCGTATCTGTTCCATCGTCTCTTCGAGCGCCCCTTCCTCCGCAGCGGACGGCGGGTCGCGCGAGCCACCGCAAACTAGGATTCGTCACTGTCCGCTATGAGACGGATTTGTGATGAGCGAGGCCAAGAGCGTGATCGCCTTGTGAAGCCGCTGTGATATCCATCATGGAATGATGGTCTGTGCCGTATTGGCGCTCACTTGAGAGGCAGTCAGCGCCGTCAGCGCCGCTGATGTCTGCGACGAGGATGTCGCACTGCGCAGGAGGGAGATACCTGCGTAGCGCGTGACCGTCATGTGTGACGCAGGCGCCACATGGAGATAGGTGTGTGATGCCCCCGAGCTATGGTGAGATCGGGACAATCTGCAGGCATCATGCGCCTCGGTGCATGTTAGTCCGAGTTACATAAGGAGGCAGGAAAAGATGAGAAAGCCTACTATCATCACGATCTGGCTCATAGGATTGGCCGTTTTCGTCGTGGGCCTTATCGTATGTGGTGTCTCACTGGGGCTGCTGTTTGCCAATGGCGGCACCTACGTGCCAGCGGCGAGCGGGAATGGGTACGACTTCATTCCGAGAACTGACAGCTACTTCTGGACGACGCTCGGCTTCGCTATCGCCGGTTGTGCCATAGCTCTGGGCGGAGGCGTCGCGCAGTTGGTAGCGTGGGTTGGCGCGGTGATCAACACCTATTCGCTTCGTGACAAGACGTGGTTCTATGTCCTACTGATAGGTGGGCTCATCGGGTTGGCGTTCGGTCTGGTGGGCTTTGCCGTGATGCTGGCATATGTCATCGCCGGTCCCGATGGTATGGCTACCATCGAGCCGCAGCAACCCATGCGAGAGCCGCCAACGCGGCAGACGACTCCGCTGGCGCCGACCGGCTGATAGCGTGGGGTGGCGAGTGCCTTGCTGGCGCGTCTCGGCAGGCAAATATGGGCAGTGCGACGGCATGTCGATATACTCAGCTTGCTCCATCAGAGACGCGTCACTCGTCGCGCGCTGCGGATTCGTAGCATCGCATTAGCATCTTGCTGAAAGGAATGCTGCCATGTCTTCGCCGACCGTGCCTTCATCCACAAGAGAGATGCAGCCAACAGAGACGCAGACCCTGCCTCCGCGCCACACGGCTGAATCGTACGCGCCCGCGGCGGGTGCTAGTGAGATCGCTTGGCGGCCACTGTATGTGGTTGCTGCTACAACTGCGCTACTGGCGGTGCTGTTTGTCGCGGAGGCGGTATTCGTATTCCTGGTCTGGCCACCACCCACGACTCTTGTAGGCTGGTTTGCGTTGCTCCAGCGAAATGGATTCCTTGGCCTGCTCGAGCTTGACTTGCTCCTGGTGGCAAGCTATATCTTGTTGATTCCGGTGTATATTGCCCTCTTTGTCGCGCTCAGGCGTGTCAGCCAGTCGCTCATGGCGATTGCCTTGGCATTCAATCTGGTCGGCGCGGCGCTCATTCTCGCGGCGAACCCCAGTGTTGCGATGCTCAATCTCAGCAACACGTACGCCACCGCGACGACTGATGTACAGCGGGTGACGGCGCTGGCGGCAGGGCAGGCGTTGATGGCAAATTGGACGGGCACCCCGTTCGTTCTAGGATATCTGCTTGGCGCTTTCGCCTTGCTGATTACCGGAGCGGTCATGCTGCAGAGCAAGGACTTTAGCAAGCTTACTGCTTACTTTGCCCTTGCGGCAGGCGTGCTGATGCTCGTGCCGGCATCGGCTGGGACTGTGGGCCTGATTATCTCGCTCGTGTCTCTCGTGCCGCTCGTGGTGTTCCTCGTCCTGGTTGCGCGCCAGCTCTTCCTGAAGGGTGACGTGACGCTACTGGGCGGCTCTACCCGCATGACGGCTCATGCAGCAGGGTGATA
>DASVOW010000162.1:0-25545 GCA_036383155.1 Ktedonobacterales bacterium | reverse complement strand
AATCGCTCCCGCTCCCGTCTTGACTGCAGAGCGTACAGCAGGCTGTTGCCAGGCAAGCAGGGAGAGCTCAGGGATCCGTGTCAAGAGAGATATCTGCTTCTTTCCTGATGGAACAAGAGTGGTCTCCATTGCTCCCGTGATCGCAAATGCCGCGTCTCCATTCGCGCCGGGAGCCTCGCCCTCCGCATAGGCAGCGCTACTTTCGACCACCTCCACGACATCTGTCGACTGGATACGGTGTATGGCATCGCCGCAGGTGGGACAGCGCGCTCCGTTGACTCGCATCACCGTCTGACATATCGGGCAAAACATGCGAATCTCCTCTCGATCTCCGGGCAGCGACCCCTGCTAGTTAGAACCGAAGCTCCTACGCCCGTGAGTAACCCTCAGCGCTGGCGCAATAGCTCGTCGAGTGCTGCCACGATAGCGGCATTCTCTTCGACTGTATTGTAAAAGCTGGGCGAGATACGAAGCAGCCCTGGTCTCGAATCGACGACGATACCGCGTTCGCTTAGCCCATGCACCAGCTCTTCCGGGCGCTCGAACGCCAGCATCACGATCGAGCTGCGCGTCGCACCGTCGAGCGGGCTCCGGATTTGCCAGCCATGCTCCTGCACACGCCGCACCAGATCATCCGCAAGGAAGCATGTGCGTTCGCGGATACGCTCGACACCGATCTCCAGCACGATATCCATCGCTGCGCTTGCCGCATACACTGCTGCCATCGCCGGCGTTCCCGCTTCAAGCCGCATCGCATCTTCCCGGAACTCGAACTCAGTTGTGCGGAATTGAAACTGATCGCGCGCACCCCACCAGCCCGTGACAGTCGGGCGTAGGCGTGGGATGAGCTCGTCGCGCACATAGATGAACGCGATGCCGGGACCGCCCATCAGCCACTTCAGTGAGCCTGTCACCAGGAAATCGATACCCGCTGCCTTGACATCGAGCGGAATCTGCCCCGTACCTTGATAATCATCCACCAGTAGCAACGCGCCAGCTTCATGCGTGGTCTCCGCCAATGTGCGTACGTCCTGGATGTAGCCGCTGAGGTAAAAGACACGAGAGGTCGCGACAAGGCCCGTATGTGCATCTATGTGGCTTGCAAACCTCTCAACCGGCAAGATCACGTGATCCTCGCTCTCGACGAAGGCCACATCAATGCCGGTGCGCTGTTTTGCAAGCCACTGATATGCCAGCGTCGGAAAGTCCATATCCGCCAGCACGACTTTGTTGCGCTCGCCGAGATCGAGTCCTGTCGCGATCTCGCTCAACGCAGAGGAAACGTTAGGTGCGAGCGCCACCTCATGTGGCTGTGCGCCAATCAGCCGGGCAAACTTCTGGCGCAATGCGGCAAGCTCACCCATCCAGATCTGATACCATGCCTGGGCGCCGTGCTCGTTCCACAAGTCCTGGAATCGTGTCATCGCAGCCATCGAGCGCCGCGAGAGTGGCCCCAGTGAGCAACTATTCAGATACGTCTTGTGCTGCAGAATAGGAAACTCATCACGATAGGCCAGCAGATCGCGATGTGGCTCGTCGCGTTCGCCGCTCGTCGCTGGCGCCGCCTCCATCTGATCTGTTGCTCCCTCACCTGCTGGTGCTGCGCCTGTCCGCGCGACCGCGCTGTCGGTGGACTCAATCTGCCCCACGTGTATTCCTCCATCTCTCTTCTGCAATTTGCATGGCTACCATCTTTGCTTCGATGTGCATGGCTCCGATGTGCATGCTCTTCGGCTGAAAATTGTACCACGCCCCCTGCATGAGCTAGTCAAGATGCCGGTAATTGCTTCTTCTCCACTGGCGGGAGGAATACTGGCAGGGCGACCGTCGATATCTGCAATGGGAGCCGAGCAACTGCCGGCCCCCAGCTTGACCCTCATTTCACAGCGCCCATTGCCGAAGAGTAACCTTCCTTCAAGAGTGGCGGTTCGTAGCGGTGGATGAGATGAGGGCCACCTGCTCACCAAGCGGAGAGGGTACGAGTCGTCCGCCGGATTGCGCGCTCATTTCGTTTGGCTGTGCGTACACCACATTCGAGCCATTCCAGGAAGGGACAAAATCCTTTTGGCGCGCGGGAAGCGTCGCCTCGAAATACCAGAAGAACGTACGGATAGTGCTGAAGACGAGGAACATCAGCAGCAGCACACGCCCGATCTGCTCAGGAGTGGAAAAGATGCGCACACCGTTGATTCGGTCGAGCACGATGGGCAGATGACTGAGCCAGCGCCCACTCTGATACAGTCCAATTGCCGGTACGATAGAGAGCGCGGGCAACACACTCGCTGCCTCGATGACACCTGTCGGCGTACCGACGGCGACGCTGGCAACGAGCGGCAGCGCCACCAGCAGCAAGAGCGCCAGCGATCCGAAGCTGCGCCAGCGGACGATGATCACCAACAATCCGATGGCGAAGAAAACCTGGAAGAGCGGCGGAATGATTGGCGTGCCGGCAGTCGATGGGTAGCCTGCGCTGTAGTCCTGCGAGACCAGCAATCCGAGTACATCTCCCGCATTGTGAGCGACCTGCCCCCAAAACGCTGGCGAGAGCAGAGCCGGAACCGTGACAAGGGCGCTACTCCCTTTTGCCAGGAAGGGGCTGCCCTTGGGTAAACCGATGTAGCCACTGATGTAATGCCAGATGACAGGAATGCCTGTGAGCAGTGCGCTTCCGATCAGCGCCAAAAGACCAGCGCGAGAGACATGCAATCCCTTTGGCCGGAGCCAGCGCCATACGACGAGCATGCCTGCCACCAGCAGTGGCACGAGCCAGAGGCCAGGAGCCAGGTCGCAGGCAAGCCCCGTGCAAATGCCGCAACCAACATAGTAGAACAGGTGGCGGCGCCTGATGCGGATAGCACCGGCACTATCCATCAGCCGAGTTGATGCGGCCGTGCCTGCTGAGGTGGGTTGACGTTTGCTGGCGTGGCGTCTGGCATGGCGGCGCTTCGGTGCCGCCTTGGCATTCTTGGTGGATGCTGGACGTAGGCCAGATGTGCTCTCCAACGTGATAGCACCCATACGCAATGCCAGTAAGAGCCAATAGATCGCGAGGCACATCAACAGTGGCAACATCACCACCTGCATGCCTGAGCGGCTCAGAGAGACATGCCAGTGCGAAGTCGCCGCCAGAAGCGCCGCCAGCAGGGCAACCGTGCCTTTTCCCGGCAGGTTGCCCTGGCGCATCATCTGATAGGTCAACATGTAGATGGCAATCACAGTAAGTGAGCCAATCACCGCCGAAGGAAGCAGCACCGCGAAAGCATTGCGACCGAAGATATCGAGCAAAAGTCCCTGCAGAGCGACGAATGGTCCATTCAGTCCTTGCGGATCGGCGAGGAAGAGCTTGAGATCATCACTTGCTTGTTTTAATATATTCGTCTCAGCGTTGTTGGTAGCGACCGAGAAGAGCGGGCCGAGGCGCACCAAACGGAGTAGCGCGGCGACTATTGCGATCAGCACGAGCATGACGCGCTCCCAAAAGATCGGGCGTTGGCTCAGACCCTCACCAAAGAGACCGATGTAGCGGCGCAGAATGGTCGTCCAGCCCCTATCATATGGTGCGGCGCGTAAGAGCAAGAGCGGCCCAAAAGCGACCAGTATCTCGAAGAACTGCACAAAGAGGTCATGCGCCAGGTCCGACTCGTTGACAAAGAGGAAATTGCCGACTGCATACGTGAGCAGCGCGCCTGCCGCAAGGATCGCGCCTTGCCGCCGCACATATGGCTCAGCCGCCAGCGCGGCCAGCGGCACCAGCCAGATCACATACCAGGGTTGAAACCAGAAGGTGATCAGCAGCAGCGCGGCACAGGCGATCTTGGCAGCGGCAGTGATCACATCGCGTATCGTAGCGCTTTCACCGCGCTGCCAAAGACCGCGCGTCTGGATGTAGGCGTAGATGGCAAAGAAGACGTAGACGACCAGACGCACCGTCTTATCGAAGGCTTCATATTCCCCTGGGGACATGATTGCTTGAACTGGGCCCGAGAAGAAGCCGACGAGCGAGCTATTGTAGTAGCGAGGACGAATCTGCTGTGTCAACCCAAGAAACGTGTTGAATCCATCCCAGAAAGGGGCATACGCGACGGCCACCAGGACGATGCCAATGAGTGCCGACTGAGCCAGCAGCCAGCCGATTGCGCGCCGATCTGCCTGGCGGGCGGCGGCGGTGGCGCTACGCACCCACTGCATCACCATCGCGTGCGACGCCGTCACGAACCCGCGCGTGCCTCTGATACTCACGCCGCGGCCGCTACCGTCATTCGCACCTGCCAGTGCCGTGCGAGTTGGTGCCGCGTGTGGTATCAGGTGGCGCAGCTCATAGACGAGCCAGAGTGGCACAAAGATGGCCGAGACATACTTGACCAGTGCGCCAAGCACTAGCAGTGCAAACGCGCCGCGCGCATAGTCGCGTAGCATCAGCGCGAAGGCCCCGAGCACGCACACGACCATAAGAATGTCGTTGTGCGCATTACCGACCGACTCGAAGATGAGCAGCGGACTCCAGCCAAAGAGCACATAGATGCGCATCCGGCGCTCCGGATAGAGCGTGCGCGCCAGCACATCCACGAGCCAGAGCGCGACACCAACCGTTGCCAGACCGATGAACTTGTAGATCAGCATGTTCAGCAGCAGGTTCTCGCCGCTGACAAGCGAGACGAGCGCAGTGACGATCAACCAGACTGGGCCATAGGGTGAGGCGGGGCGATTGACCTGCAAGCCTCCGGGCAGCAATTGCGCGCCATGCGTCATTGGGTTGAGATGCAGATGAGTAAACAGATAGCCGCGTGCCACGTACCCATACAAGTCCGTGGTTGTGACGGGCTGCATCCACACCATGATCAACCCAAAGATCAGCGGACTAAGGAAGACGGCGTAGCGCACAAAGGCTTCCTTGAGTGTGCGCGGCGTGCCCATCTGCTTGATGCCGGCGGTGGCAGTTAATGCGAGGAACTGGCAGGCGAAGAGTGCCAGGATCGCAGCGACAAACGCAATCGCCGCTAGCGGGCTATAGCCCGTGATGCGCCCCATATCATTGATGATATTTGGATCGCTTGACGCATGAGGATGATTCCACCACCTCCAAATGGGAAATGCGAGCACAAAGCCAAAATAAATGAGAATAGAGCAGAGACCGGCGCCCATCACCAGGCGCGCGGGAGCGATGCCGCGCAACACGTGCGCAAAGGCATCCTCGGCGCGCGGTGAAAATCCTGGTATCGTCGGATACAACTGCGGCGGAGGCTGCTGGGTAGGGCTCTGAGTCTCGCGCGGTCTTGTCAGACTCGCGCCAATCTTCATATGTCCTCACACTCCTTGTGGTGCCATCCGACCAGCGGATGGCCACTGCCATAATGCCACGATAAGCACACCATACGCTACGAGCCAGGCGATATTTCTCATGACTAGCATGCCCACCGCCCACGGTCGCAGCAATACGAGACTATCCCACGCAGAGACCCCGACCTCACCGAACAGCACAATCGCAAGAAGCGCTGCCAGCCAGATCAGTTGCAGACGCGCCTGAGGTAGACGAATCACCGCTGCCAGCGGCAGTACTGCCAGTAGATAATGTAGCGGGAGTGCTCGGAACATCACCAGGAACGCCAGGAACGTTGCTGTGATGCCAATCAGCGCGATCTGCCCATCGGCTACTCGCGAGCGGCGTAGACCATGGAGCCGCTGGATCGCCTGCCAGACGGCTACATATGCGGCAAGCAATGCAAGACCGGTCAGCAGGATGAATGCTGGGCCAACGGCACCACTAAGGGGCGAGACCACAACACGCGAGAGATCTTCTCTATTGAACGCTGTATGCACCGCCAACCCTGGTATCCAGCCAAGCGCCATTATCACCGTTGCATAGATGCTCTCGATCTCGGTGCCGCGATCGGCATGGTAAAAGATCGTATGCACAACCGGCTGCCAGCCAGCCACCCCTACGATGAGTGCTGTACACACTACAAGCACTGCGGCGAACGCAACCGCTATGCTGCGCAGATGGCGAGCCTGCACCTCTAGCGCCGCCCGTATTCGTATACGCCGCGACCGCGCGATGTAATACCCGACGACCACCGGCGCTGCCAGCAGTGGAAAGCCCTTGACGAGTGTTGCCAGCGCCAGCGCGACTCCGGCGAGCGCCCGGCGATCTTCGACAAGCGCCACCACCGCCGCAAGGCCAAGCGCTCCGATCACCAGGTCGAACTTCTGCAATAGTGCGCCATTTAGGAATACGAGCACGATATAGAGCAGTCCAGAACGCAGGCCCAACACATCCCCAGGGACGAGACGCCTTGCCGCGCGGCACACCAGCCAGAGGGTCAGCGCGTCCACGAGCAGCATCTCGATGCCGAAGCTGATGCCATAGGCGCCGTAGCGCACTGGATCGGGCAGTGGCAGGTGTGTGAGATGCCGCTGCACATTGAGCTCATATATCGGGCGCGGGGCGATCTGTTGGAAGGGTAGCAGCGGGAGCGCAGGCAGGATCAGCAGCAGCATGGCGATAGGTGGATACTCCACCTGCACATCCCGATACGGCCACCGTCCTAACGCAAACTGGCCGGCGTAGTGATAAAACGCGGGATCGCAGTACGCATGGCGGATCAGCAAACCAGCAAAGAGCAACAGCCGCGACACACCCCATGCGCCAAGCACTGCCATCCGCGCGGCACGAGGGCGCAGCTCCAGCCACCAGAGCAACTTCGCCAGCCTGTCCATCCCCAGGTGGCTACCCATATGGCTGAGCAGTCCGCTACCCGACGGAGATGAAGCGGGAGGAGATGTAACACTACTCGACATCGCCTCAGCGCCTCCTTCTACGCACGTGACGGCTCATATCTCGACTCTGGATCGGTCCTTGTCTCTGGCTCCTCACTGAGACGGTTGGAGACGAACCACGGCCACGCTGCTGCGCATCACCCATTTCTGCCCTACCCGTCTCCGTATCCACTGGTCCAGAGAACGCCAGCGTGGGTTTGCCCCGGTGAGTGGTGCGCTCGTAGATCAACAGGACGACGGCAGGAAGCGCGACAAAATAAAAGTAGGTGGTCAGACTGCGCCAGGCGAAGAAAAGCGGCAGCACCGCTAGCAGCAGCGCCACCTCCGGCATCCTGCGCCCAAAGTGCCAATACCACGCTATACAAACAATGATCGCGAGCCCAAAGAGCACACTGTATACCACCGAAGGCGCGAGCGGTAGCAGTCCCGACACCGACAGCCCGACAAAGCCATTCCCCAACGGAAACATCGGGTCGACCTGTGGGGCCATCACTCCCGCCAACCAGGCGCGTGGATCATTGAGGATGAATGGCCCATTGATCAGTGCAAAGACGCCGCCTGCGCCCGCCAGCCGTGAGAGCGCTTCTCGCCTGCCTCGTTCACGCCAGATGTAGATAGTGTAAAATGGCAAGAAAAACCACGCCAGTTGCTTCGCTGCAATAGCCAGGCCAAGGAAGACCGTCGAGAGCACTGGTTGTCGCCACCAACGCCAGGCGACGAACAACAGCAGAATATAGAAGACATCGAGCACACCGCCTACTGCCGCGTTGAGCAGCGGCAGATCCGCAAGGATGAGCAGCCCCACCCAGGCGCGCAGGTGCGGCGGTACCGCGGAGATCAGCAGAGCCGCCAGCGCAAAGAAGCACAGCGCGAAGAAGATCACGACGCTCGGCATGCCCGCCCAGACGAATGGGACCAGCGGCAAGAATGCCAGCGCCGGATAGCTCACATGCGACTCGAACTCCAGCACGTGCTCCGGCTGCCCCACCGGCTCGCTCGCGAACACACGATTCATCTCGGCTGGCGTCGGGTATTGTTGTGGGTACAGCGCGGCAAAGGCGCCGCGTCCCAGCGGTGTCGTATCCTGCGGACGCTGACCATAGCGCCGTATCGCCGTGACGATATCGACGGTGACGTAGGGGTTGTGTCCTGCGAGCAATTGCCGTGCGGCCTCGTGATCGAGCGTCGTCCCGTCATTGGGATACTGCGGTGGTAGGAATCCCGCAATACTCATCACGCCGACCTGACGCGCCCCGATGATGGCAGGTGCGATGATTGCGACCAGCACGATCGCCTGGAGACGGCGCGAGCGCAGCCAGCGCCATGCTGACCTAGACGGCAGGCGCGGGTGGAGCGCTACAAAGAGCAGCGCCAGCGAGCCACCCAGCACAATGAACACCAACAGGCTGGTCAGTGGCTTACCCAACGTGTCGCGGATGCCCTTGCGGGGAAACTCTAGCAGGTCCTGCAACACAATGACCAGACCGAGTAGCGTGAGTCGCGCTGCTACCTCACCCTCCGGCAGAGTAAGCCAGCGGCGAGCCAGCGCACGCCAAGCATGAGGAGCGGGCGTCCGTTTGATGTTCTCATGTATGTGTGCGCTAGCGGCGCGTTCGGTCGTCGCATCGTATGTGGACAGTGAGCGTTACTCCTCGCGGAGCCAGCGGGCCGCCTCTGGAGCATGGTAAGTGATAATCAGATCGGCGCCGGCACGCTTGATACCTGTGAGCAACTCCAGCGTGGCGCGGCGCTCATCGATCCAGCCGTTGGCGGCGGCGGCTTTGAGCATGGCATATTCACCGCTGACATTGTAAGCGGCCACGGGCAACTGCCAGCGGTCGCGCACTCGTGCCAGCACGTCGAGATAGGGCAGTGCCGGCTTGACCATGACCATGTCCGCGCCTTCCTGTACGTCAAGCTCCACCTCACGGAGCGCTTCGCGTCCATTCGCCGGGTCCATCTGGTATGAGCGGCGATCCCCAAACTGCGGCGCGGACTCTGCCGCCTCACGGAAGGGACCATAGAAGGCTGAGGCGAACTTGGCGGAGTAGGCCATGATCGGCAGATCAGCGTAACCCTGCCCATCCAGAGCCTCGCGTAGTGCAGCCACACGCCCATCCATCATATCGGAGGGTGCCACCATATCCGCGCCTGCCACCGCATGCGAGAGCGCCTCCCGCGACAGCAGCTCCAACGTCTCGTCGTTCTGCACCACCCCATTGCGCACCAGGCCGCAGTGACCATGGCTGGTGTATTCACAGAGGCACACATCGGTGATCACCACCAGCTCCGGTGCTGCCGCCTTGATCTCCTGAATGGCTCGCTGGACGATGCCATCTGCTGCATATGCGCCAGAGCCAAGCTCATCTTTGATCGCAGGGATGCCAAAAAGAATAACACCCCCGATCCCCTGTTCAGCGATGGATCGCGCCTGCCGGGCGAGGGTGCCGAGCGGCCATTGCATCTGACCTGGCATAGAGCCAATAGGTGTCGGCTCCGCGATCGTCTCGCTTACGAAGAGTGGATAGATGAAGTCGGCGGGATCGAGGCTCGTCTCGCGCACCAGGCGACGAAGCGACTCGCTACGCCGTAACCGGCGCATGCGGTGCACCGGAAAGCCACCGGGCACCTGTGGTGTAAGCGGTCGAACCTCATCTGTCACAGTTGAGGACGCCTGTTGATGCGCCTGTTGCACATGATCATGGGTATGCAGCATGGTATGCGCTCTCATAGTAATCTCGCACACTCGTGCATCGCCCTGCTTAACCCTGTGTGGGCCAGCACATAGGCTCGTTGCAATCAGCGTGCATATTCGGCGTTTTGAACGCCGCCTTTTATGATTGTTTCTGTGATGTTCGCGGCATAATGCGCGCAGTGTGCTGTCAGTCGCCTATTCGGCGTGCCGGAATGGCAGCAACAGGAGCGCCCCAAAAGCCGCGATTGCTGGCACCAGATAGAGACATGCCTGGATGACGTCATCCTGCGTGTGTGCATGCACCAGACTCGTAACGCTGAAGATGCCAAATCCCGCGCCGATGGCGAAGAGCATGAGAGTGCTCTGAAGTTTCTTCGACATGATGTCTTATGTGCCTCGTGCAGCGCGCTAACCAATTCACGCGCCAAAAACAAACACGTTTGTACCACGACAGAGTATACCACGGCAGCGTAGATAGGCGGCATTTCCTCCCCATGGGCTCTATGCTCATTGAGGACCCCATCCTTGCCAATGTTATTGACGCATCCAGCACTTTGCCATACCATGCAGAGGTTGCTTTGTGGAATATCTCCTCACCATGGGCGACGAGCGCCACGGTCAGGCGCGACACATCAGGTTGGAGGCAGAGCAAGTGGATGCATTGCCGCTGAGCATTGTCTATGCGCGGATTCTGACCCGAGGTCAGGTGGCGAGTCTTCAGGCAAGTGCGCCGTCGAATACGGCGTTGATCGCGTTCATGATCGTCTTCGCGCTGATCAGCCTGGTGTTGCTCTTTATCCGCACCGGGTCGCGAGGGGCCGGCAAAAGTGGACTCCTCGCGGTTGATCCAAGTGTCTCGCCCGGTGCGTTACGCGGCTATGCCCTTGCCCTCATGGACGCGCAACGCTTCGATGAAGCCGAAGAGCTTGTGCGAGCCCACCTGGAGCGTACTCCCAGCGATGCCCGCTTCCACGCGCTACAGGGCGCGCTCATCGCATTGCGCGGCGACCACGCGCTGGCGTTTGCCGAGATCGAGCGCGCCCTGATGATCCTGCGTCGCGACACCACGAAGCTCCCGGCTTACCTCCAGTCATACGCCGCGCTGCTCCTGGTTGCTCAGGCCGTTGAGCTGGAAGCGCTTGGGCGCGGTGCGGAGGCCAGCACGCGCATGCAGGAGGCGCTGACGCTTGAAACGGGCGCCGCCCAATGGCGCAATGGCGTGCTGCGCTTGCTGGCCGAGGCGGCGCGTGACCACGAGCTAGAGCGCCAGGCATTCGAGCGTCTGAGTGAGTGGGAGCGAGACCGCGCCATCCCACACGCATTCGGCTTCGCGGATATCACCGCCGCCGTGCGCTTCTACCGTACCGCAAATAATCAGCGCCCGAACGATGCCCACGTGCTGGGTGATCTGGCGCAGGCACAGCACGCCGCTGGCGACCATCAAGCTGCCGAGCGCACCTTTCAGGAAGCGCTGCGTATCAGTTCTCGTGACCCCTGGATTCATTACGATTTTGGCTCGATGCTCTGGTGGCGCGATCGCCTTCCCGATGCGCGGCGTGAGTTGAGTCAGGCGGCCCAGCTTGCCCCACGCAACGCCGCCATCCGTGGCACCTATGCCCTACTGCTCGTACGCATGGGAGAGGTGCCGCAGGCGGAGCAAGAGTTGATGGCGGCGCTCAATGCGCGCCCCGATGTCTGGATTGTAGCGCGTCTCTATGGTTCAGTCCTGCTGGCACAACAGAAAACTCCCCAGGCCGCCCGCGCCTACCTGGAAGCAGAGCGACTGGGCGCCAACGATACGAGTTTTCGCCTGGAATATGCTGACGTCCTGGTCCAGATCGGCCAACCTCAGGCAGCGGAGGAGCAATATCGCCTGGCGTTGCGTAAAGATGCGCGTGACGGCGCGGCGCGGGCACGCTACGGTGCCTTCCTCTTCGCTCAGTTGCGCCTCGATGAGGCCGAGCAGCAATTGCTCCAGTCACTCACCTGGCCCGACTCGGATCAGGCGCACGTGACGCTCACCGCCCTCTACCTGATGGAGCGCAGGCTCAACGATGCCCTCGAACACCTCCAGGTCGCCCAAGAAGTCGATCCCAGCTCGTCAATCGTTCAGGAGCATCGCGCCGAGTGGCTGTTGCTGCGCGGCCAGGCTGCCGATGCCTACTCAATCGCCCAGCAGATCATCGAGCGCGGGACCGCCCGTGCCATGCTCTTTCTCGTTCAGGGCAGTGCGCTCCTTGCAATGAGCCGCCAGCTCGAAGCGCAGGCGGCGTTCCGTGAAGCCATCCAGAAAGACACAGACCTACCGGTGAAATTACTGCGCCAGGCCCGCGTCTTGCGCGACCGGGGTTACCTCAACGCCGCGCTGGAGACGGTGACCCAGACGCTTGCCATTGCGCCCGGCTGGCAGGATGCGCAGGCCGCCCAGCAAGTACTCACACAGGAACTGGCTGCGCAAAAGGCAGGCGGATCCGGACGGCTGCGCGAACGCTCGCGCTAGCCAATCCATCACAACGACAACTTACCTACCGACTGAGGAATAACGCATGACAGACAATGGCAAGCACGAATATTCCACCACCCAAGCGCGAGTCGAGCCGGTCGCCGAAGCGGGTCGCCATTACCTGCTCCAGCGCGACATCGCGTTCCTCAACCACGGCAGCTTCGGCGCCTGCCCGCGTCCCGTCTTCGACACCTACCAGGAGTGGCAGCGCCGGCTGGAATCGCAGCCAGTCGCATTTCTCGGGCGCGACCTGTCAGGCTACCTTGACAGCGCGCGCCACGCATTGGCGACCTATCTTGGGACGCTGCCGGAGCAACTCGTTTTCGTCCCCAACGCCACCCTCGGCATGAACATCGTGGCGCGTTCGCTCGATCTCCAGCCCGGCGACGAAGTGCTCGGCACTAACCATGAATACGGCGCTGTCGAGCGCACGTGGCGCTTCAACTGCGCGCAGCACGGCGCCCACTATCGCACGCAAGCGATTCCGCTTCCCGTCACCAGCCCCGAAGCCATCGTCGATCAACTCTGGGAGGGCGTCACCGAGCGGACCCGCGTCATCGTCGTCAGCCACATCAGCTCGCCCACCGCGCTCATCTTCCCCGTAGCCGAGATCTGTCGGCGCGCACGAGCGCAGGGCATCCTGACGGCCATAGATGGCGCGCACGCGCCCGGCCAGATCGCCCTCGATCTCGATGCGATTGGCGCAGACTTCTACACCGGCAATTGCCACAAATGGCTCTGCGCCCCCAAAGGCGCCGGTTTTCTCTACGCCCGCCCGGAACAGCAGTCATTGTTGCAGCCGCTCATCGTCAGTTGGGGCTGGGAGAGTCGCGCCCCCGGGCCATCTCGCTTTCACGACTACTTCGATTGGACCGGCACCGCGGACCCCTCCGCCTACCTCAGCGTGCCGGCAGCCATCGACTTCCAGGCGCAACACGACTGGCCGAGCGTCCGTGCCGCCTGCCACCGCCTCGTCAACGACGCCCGCCACCGCCTCGCCGCGCTCACCGGCTTGCCCCACATCGTTCCTGATTCCGACGAATGGTGGAGCCAGATGTGCGCGATCCGACTTCCGCCCTGCGACGTAGTCGCGCTACAGCGCCGCCTCTACGACGAATTTCAGGTAGAGGTCCCGCTGACCGAATGGGACGGCCACCCCTTCGTGCGCGTCTCCATCCAGGCCTACAACAGCCCTGCCGACATCGACCGTCTGCTAGACGGCCTCTCCCACCTGCTGTAACGGCGCGGGCGAGATCAGCATGCTATGCGCCCAACTTCTCAGCCACTATTGGCGGCACGCGGCGGTGCCAGTCCGTCACGCGCTGGTACGCGTGCCCCAGTCGCAGCAACGTTGGCTCGCCAAACTGCCCTGCGACCAACTGCAGGCCGATAGGCAGACCGCTTGAGCTGAAGCCGCAAGGAACCGTCAACGCCGGCTGCCCCGTCACATCGAAGGGGAACGTGTAGCGCAGCGCCTCACCGGCAGGCTCCGGCTTGCCGTCCCAGAGCAGCGGCGTGTCTACCTCGTCGATACGCCGTGCGGGAACGGGCAACGTCGGCGTCATCAACACATCTACCCTCGCCATTGCCTCGCGCATCGCCTCCCGGAACGCCCGCCGCGCCTGCTGCGCATGGATATAGTCGCTGGCCGAGTAGTCCGCGCCGGAGAGGATGTTCTTCAGCACTGTAGGCGCGTATTGCTCTGCCCGCGCATCGAGCCATCCCTGATCCCGGTGAAATGTATACGCTTCCGGTTTCTGGATCGCGCGGTAGACCTCGAATAATCCCTCGATAGCATCTGGTATCTTCACCTCATGCACGCTCGCGCCCATCTCCTCAAATCGCCCAATCGCTGCGCGCACCGCCGTCTCCACGTCACCATCGAGATGGTGGAAAAAGAAGCGATCCGGGATGCCGATGCGCGTGCCTCGCACCGCATCCTCAGGCGCGCGCCCGTCTGACAGTGCCGCCTGATAGTCCAGCAGCGGCACCTCCACGCTATCTGGATCAGCAGCATCGTAGCCCGCCAGCGCGTCGAGCAGCAGCGCGCAATCCTCCACTGTGCGGGCGATTGGTCCGGCGTGGTCGAGCGACCAGCTCAGCGGCAATATTCCCGCCCTGCTTACCAGCCCATACGTCGGCTTGAGGCCGGTTACGCCGCAAGCCGCGGCTGGAATGCGGATCGAGCCGCCGGTATCCGTTCCCAGCGCGGCCAGGCACTCGCCCGTGGCAACTGCTACCGCCGAGCCACCACTGCTTCCCCCCGGTATATGCTCGATATCCCATGGATTGCGTGTCGGCTGCGTCACCGTGCCGAAGGCGAACTCGTGGGTGTTCGTCTTGCACAGCGCGATAGCGCCAGCCTGCGCCATCTTCATCACCACCGCGGCGTCACGGTCAGGCACCCAATCCGCGAGCACGCGCGAGCCGCCTGTCGTGCGCACGCCGCGCGTCTCGATCAAATCCTTAATGCCCAGCGGAATGCCCAGCAGCGCGCTCTGAGCCTCCCGCCCGCCTCGCTGAAGCCGCGCATCGGCTGCTGCTGCCTGCTCAAGTGCCGCCTCGCCCATCACCGTGACACATGCGAGCAGCGTCGAATCCAGCCGCTCTATGCGTCCCAAGCACTCCCGCACCAACCCGGCGCTCGTCACATCGCCGCGCCGCAGCCGTTCCGCCGCTTCGGCAGCGGTCAACGTCTGGCTTGCTCCACCCGATATCCGCTCGCCGCTCATCATGCCACCTCTCGTATCGCCGTGCTGCCGCTCTGCGCCATCGCCCTATCGGCAATCCGCCGCACTCGTATTCTACCAAAGAAACCCACAAAGTGCCCTTGTCGTCAGTCGCTTACCACGCCGAGCAACCACCTCTTGACATGCCGTATACTTGGTATGTATAAATAGAGTGGTTGGTACACCGTATCCTCCGTCGCTCTCGATCTCATTTGTCGTCTGTGCGAGCGGTATGGCGATCGTGGCCACCACTCGCACGCAGCTCAAAGAAGAGAGGCGCGCATGCATCCTACCGAAGCATCTACATCATCTTCAGGCACCCGCCGCCCCCATCTCCTGCGCAATCGTCTGCGTCCCCTCCTCGCCGCGTGTCTCGCGACCATTCTGGCTCTCGGCGTCTTTGCGTTCATCCCCTCACGCGTGCACGCAAGCTATGCCTTTGTTGGCGCGAAGTACTACTACCTCTCCCTGGGTGACTCATTGGCCTTTGGCTATCAGCCCAACCTCGACTGGTCTCACGGCTACCCAGCGCAGTGGTATAGCAATCTGCAAGCGCACGGCAGCAAGAGCTTCACCAACTACGGCTGCAACGGCGAGACGAGTGCCACCTTCGTCAATGGTGGCTGCCCGTACGCCTACGCCCTGCACAACTACTACTTCGGCTCGCAGCTCAATGCGGCGCTGAGCTTCCTCAAGAACCACGCCGGGCAGGTCAGCCCCGTCTCGCTCGACATCGGCGCCAATGACCTCCTGCCCGACATCAACTCCTCCACCTGCGCCATCAGCTCCACCTGGGATACCGATCTTGCCAATCTCGACTCCCGTCTCACCGGCACCATTCTCCCCAAGCTAGTCAGTGCGCTTACCAACAGCAGCGGCCAGCGCACCGGCGACCTTGTCATGATGAACTACTACGACCCCTACCAGAACCAGTGTCCCAACGATCTGCCGTACATCCAAAGCCTCGACCAGCACCTCGCAGCCGACGCGGCCCAATTCAACGTTCCCATCTCTGACGTCATGACCGCCTTTGGCGGGACCACCACGCCCAACCCAAACATCTGTACCTATACCTGGATGTGCAGTAGCAACAAGGACATCCACGCGACCACCACCGGCTACGGCGTCATCGCCAGCGCCTTTGAGAGCCTCACCGGCTACTAGTCCATAGCAACTACAACTAACTGTTCGTGGCTTGCCCCGCTCCACCTCACGAGTGAAAGGGAGCGGGGCCATTATGTGCCCGCATCGCTTGACGGTTGGCCGACCTCATGCCTATACTTACATGCGTTCCTCGGGGTGTAGCGCAGCTGGTCAGCGCGCATGGTTTGGGACCATGAGGCCGCCGGTTCGAATCCGGCCACCCCGACCAATCCTTTTGTGAGAATGTACACTACTGCACAAACAGGCGCCGATCTCTGCTGTGGAGATCGGCGCCTGTTTATTATGCCACCTGCGTCACATGCTAGGTTAATCCGGTGTGCGCGCTCATCTGGATTGTGGCGCCACCATCTGCAAAGAAGACATTTGGAACATCAGGCACTTGGTATTGAGTGTGGCAGGGAACGTGGCTGTGGGATCGACGCACTGTTGCGTTCCGGCGAAATGCAGGACATTATGGCTGGCTTGCAAGCTCACCACGCCCAGATCCATCGCCTGAAATTCGCCCGGCTGATCGAAGACCATCGTCTTCACCACTGCTCCATTGACGCTCACCGCCATTGTTTGCTGCGTCGTGACGGCTGCGGCTGTCAGCACAATATGGACTGACGTTGCCTGCGGCTCATAGACCTCAAGCTCTGCGTCCTGGAGGATACCCCGTACATTTTGGCCGTTGAAGAGGTGCAGCCCTGGCGTCCACCCATCATCCATCTTGAACCGCGTCACACCAGGATCCACAATGGGCCGACGGATGTCTATGTGGCGTGGGCGTCACGAGCTTGCGCGGAGACAGACGCGGACAATATCGTCCTGGGAGCTGAGTGGCAGGGTTCTTTGGCCGGATTCGTGACACTGAAGCGAGGGGACAAAAATGTCTGGGACGTGCCGCTCGCAGCAGTGGCGCCCGAGGCGCAGGGACGTGGACTACTTACCTCGTTGCTGGCTTCTGCAATGCGAGAAGCGTACTCGCGTGATGGCGAGTATCTGGAGTATGGATGCATCCTCTCAAACATTGGCGCTCAGAAGGCACTTGTACGGCTAGGCTTCGAGATTAGCGCCTCGTATCACACACTCCACAAGTGGTTCCAGAGCTGATTTTGTCGATCTCTCGTCCAATTCACCTGGCTTGATGCCACATTGGCTCAGTGATACCATGTCGCACCATATCATTGTAGTTTGTCGCCTTCCCAAGCTAAAACCCCAGGGTAAGATAGGAGTGGAAAGCTTCGTGAGCAGCAGCTCGACATTCTGGTTCGCGCTACCCCTATACGACGACCGCAAATAATACTCTGTCATACAGGCGGAGCCCTGCGTCAAATCGTGTCAGGTGACATCCGGCTGGCTGTGTATCTCTGACCAGCAAACGCTGTCGCCCGTCATGGGACCCGCACCTTACCTTGTGGTGAGGCCACGCCACCCATGTAGGTGCATAGAAATCTATCCTTAAAATCCGTGCATCGTGCGGGGTCTGTGGCGATTCACTTGTGTACACTATCCGGGACAGCCCCTTCACCGATGCCCACGCGGGCTGATTGATACATGGCTCTCGAATAGAGCGCCTTTGCGTGCACGCCGCGTACGATGCGTCTGGTGTGAGACACAGGCAACCTCCAGCACATCCATCATAGCTGCCGAGGGGCAGACTCGTGCAAGCTGCTTGCCATCTCACTATGTTTGTGTTCAACCCATTCCCAGACGCGCAGCACCATCTGTAAGCTATGCATTCTCGAGTGCGACCGCTATTTCGTCGCCGGCGTCAGACGAGTCGGCTAGCCGGAGTCAAGCTTATGGGTACCGATGAAGAACAAGCCAGAGAGCAATGGCGCGGGGTGATCACACGAATAGCCGCGCAAATTGATGACTTCAAGAGGAGAGTAGACGGTGAATCCGAGCAGCTATACAAGAAGCTGTCCGCGGAAATCGCAATACTCCAGTCCGAACTGCGGAATCTGGAAGCCCAGGTACTGGCCGTTGACCTGGACGCGTATGCCAGACAGATCACCACGCAGATCGAGGACTTGCGAGCAAAAGGAGATGCCGCCTATGATCTGTTACAGACCTGGATAGTAACTGAGCTTGATCCTGCGGAAGCCGAGATCAGGCGATTAGAAGCCATCGCAGAAGGCGCTACTCCGGATGCTAAGGCCAAAATCATGGCTCGTATTGGCGAGTTGAAAGCTGCACGAGTTGCTGCTTCCCAGAGTGAGCGCACACAAAACGGGAGCGAACAACCTGCCGAAACACCATCCTGATTCTGCTGGTCGGCATCAGATTGGCTTGGCAGATGAGATATGCTCTCGGATGTATGCTCTAGTCGTCCAAGGCGTCATCTGGCGCACCGTCCAGGGCATTGCCTACCTGCCCCTGCAAGAGCTGCCGGCGCAGGCGCATCCAGACCCGCAACACATCCATCCGGCGAGGAAATGAGATCTGCTGAAGGTGCCATCCAGCGCGCAGGGTCACATCTCCTCCCGGCCCCCGCTCAAGGTCGAGACGTCGTGCATCTAACACTGCTTTGTTAGGCCCTTCAAGGTGAAGCCCCTCAAAGCCCCGAGTTCCCCTCTCGAGTCGTTGAACGTCTGCGGTCGCACTTTGCTCACGCCAGCTGGATGCCGTTGCCACACGAGCACCAGGCAGATACCGTGACTGAGGCAAGTGGCGGATATCCTGCAGCTCAACGACATTGCGGGCGATGTTTTGCAGCATGTCGGCGGTAACACTTTGTAGAATAGCCGCCTCGTACCCGCTCTGTGCCGCATAGGTGGCCAATCGCGTCGCCGCGTGTTTATCACGCACTGGTGACCAATATGGATAGTAATCCCATGCCCCTGCTGGCATACATAACCTTGCTACCACCTGATAATGCATTTCTATCTACTCTATCTACTTTCCCTACCGCTCTGTGGCGGCATTGAGGATCTGCCTCCCGCACATGAACCCTTGCACGTACTGGTTACTCTTCACCCATGCTGACAGCCGTTGTGTTTTAGAATGGTCACACAGAGGGTAGACATGTGCTCAACGTCCACGCCGAGGTCAGACCTACTCCGGGCTGCCCTCTGCTCCCAGCACCGTCTCGCCATCTATCAGACCCCCGCAACTACGCGGCTACAATCCAGTGAAGTCTCGGTGCTACTATCCCCGAGGATAGACTCGGCCTCTCACAGAGTATAGTATACCCAGCAATATACGCCCAGATGTCCACCCTGATGGCTCCGAGTAGCACGCCCCATCGTCGACCATGACGATACACCAGACTGACTTGCAGTTCGTGGCAAGGTTTGCCACTCACCTCTCGACTAGGTCAAGACTCACTGTATTATCTCGTCCTCGATAGAGGACCACGCCACCAACGACCGTCTATGCTAGGCACAGGAAAGTTCCATGTGGGCCATGCGAGGCAACATTGGAAATGGGAAAGGATTCCCAACGGTCTTTTCCGCGTTATAGCCAGCTGCCTGGCAGAGTGCAAGCCGAGTGGCACTCGGCGAACCTCGATCAAGGAGTTCACTACGGTGAGTTCACACATCACTCAGGACCTCGTGGTTGTGGTCGACACACCTCATCACCTATTCAATGCCCCCGACATCAACCCATTTTCAGACAACGTGCTCGAGACATTGGGTATGTCCGGGCTGACGTACATCATGCGACAGCTGCAAGCGCACAGGCGAGATTGGAAGAACATTCGCCTGGTTGTCCAGATGCCACCCGACCAGATTACGCCTGGGTTTGAGCTTCGACTTACGGAAGCACTGCGCCGGTACTGCCGCACAAAGATCGAAGACAACACGATAGAAATCCACCGGATTCGTTTTCGCAGCTCGATCGGACTCGGGATCTTGATAGCCATCGTCGCGGCGCTCATTATCGCCGCATATCTGCTGTTCACAGGCGTCCTCGCCGGAGTGCCTCAGGCCGTCCAGGTGACGATCGCGGCCACCATCTCATTGTTCGCCTGGGTGAGCCTCTGGGATCCGTTGGAGGCGCTGATCTTCAATCCAATCGAGTTCATGCGTGAGAATTACATCCTGCGCAGGATTGCCCAATTGGGAGTCGTGGTCGAGCCGCAATCGCTCGCAGAGGCATCAGCCGGCACAGCTGATGTACGAGGGCGCGTCGGCGGAACGGCAACACGTTCCGAGCCTCAAAGTTGAAGACGCGCTTCAATCGAAGACGGTGCAGCACGCGCGGCGGGGCTCTGAACGGCGAAATGGACGCTCCGACCTGAGCCTGCGGTTATAGCTCGTCTGCATCCCCCGAGGCGCGGGCACCGGCGCGACTGGCACGCTGCCACGGCCACCCACCCGTGATCTCCACCTCCAGTGACCAACTCAGGAACGTCCGGACGAGCACGATGAGTCCCAGGATACCTACGCTTTGGAATGTGGGCTCCAGGGCCACCGACCGGATGATGTCCGCCGCAACGAGAAACTCCAGTCCGAGCAGGATCGCCCGTGCGAGGCCGTGGCGCAGCGCTCGATACGCGCTCGTCGCCGGCTGCCTGTGCACAAGCGCCGCTGCAAATTGAACGAGCGCTATCAGGGAGCCGATGATGAGGACGGAGACGCCGGCTACCTCAAACGCTGTCTCTCCGAGCATTATGGCGTGTTGCACGTCCATTGATTGCCCCCCGTGTAACATGCCAGCCTTCTTGCGGCGAATCGGCTCGTGTTCCCCGCCTACATGTATACCCAGCGGGGACTCGACCATAGCCAGTGAGAGAGCACCAGGCGGGCGCCAGGCTGTAGCCGGCGCAACCGTCCAACAACATATAACAATCACAGTGCCACTTGCCCGTCCGAGCGGTGAGCCAACCCGGTGAGTCGTTGCTTCCCCGTTGGTTAATCTCCGCACCATCTCATCCGCGAGAAGCCCGCCATGCGCATGCCAAAGAGTCGCGCGCCTGGTGCTCTCTCGCCAGTGATCATGTCCCGGCCTCGCCCTACGGAGGGGTATGATCATCTCCACAGGGCGAATGCAAGACTCGCCTCTTCCTCACGCCCGCCGGATGGAGCCGATGTACTGCGCTTGGTCTATGCTGCCAGTGACCCACCGCAACATCTCGCGGGAGTGGCGACGCGGGCCTAGGACTCCACCTAAGAGACGAGCTGGATTCTATGTCGTGCATGGTTCCGTATCAAGGAGGAGTCCGCATGCGGCCCGTTCATTAACGAAATGAGGAGAGCAATGGACACAGCGGACGCTTCGATGCGCGCATCGGAAGCCGCACCACCTGCCGAGGTGCGACAGGTAGCAGCAGAGCTCGCCAAATGGTGGTGGGCATGGTTAGTCGTCGGTATCCTCTGGATCCTCGCCGCGATCGTCATCCTGCAATTCAGGGACGCCTCCGTCGCCCTTGTTGGGGTCATAGTCGGAATCATGTTCCTAGCCGCCGGACTCCAGGAGTTTGCGGTGGCGGCCCTTTCTGGCGGCTGGAGGTGGCTCTGGATTGTCTTTGGGGTACTCTTCGTTATCGGAGGCATCTATGCTCTGTTCAATCCTGTTCAGACATTCATCGCGCTGGCTGACGTGCTCGGCTTCCTGTTCGCGCTGGTCGGGATCTTCTGGATCATTGAGGCGTTTCTCACGATGTCCACCAACCCGCTCTGGTGGCTGGGCCTGATTTCGGGCTTCCTCATGGTCGGACTCGGGTTCTGGGCTGAGGGTCAGTTTCTCACCACCAAGGCGTACACACTGTTGATTTTCGCAGGGATCTGGGCGCTATTCCATGGTATCAGCGACATCATCAAGGCCTTCGCCATAAAGCAGTTTGGCGGTATGGTGGCGGCGTAGACAGCGACGCAAACTGGCCAGATTGGATAGCCCAGGGTAGATACTTACAACTTACAGTAGCCACTCTGAATCGGCCATCACAGACTACCCGTGGCGGCACGCACCGAAACCAGCCTTGCGTGCCGCTGCATCACGAGCGACTGCGTAGAGCGCAGCGACGGCGAACGGGATAGCCCAGCAGCACCTCCCAATCAGGAAGGTATGCCATGCCTCGTCAAAGGGACAGCGCCATACTCACCCCGTGATGCGTGAAAACTCTACGTAAGGTCCCGCCTAACGCATGGGGTGCTCACGTCTCCTCTCGACTACCCTTAGGAGTAAGGACCATCCTCCGGTGCCCCTTGCGGGTTCTGGCGCGAATACGACAGGAGGAGCTGTAACCCGCGTCACTGTGACCGGCGCACATGCGCCCCTCATAGACGTGCCCCAAGCGCAAGTGGGCGAGATATGCCAACTGCATGCGCATTGGCTCAGATAAGATAAGGAGCATGCTATGTTTCGCGGACGCCGAGAAGAGCGGCGCGACGAGCGCCAGCAAGAGCACGCAACGTTTGGCAGAGGAGGCAATGCTACGCGCTATCAGATGCGCCAGCGCCTCGCCTCAATCGGGAACGACTACAACATCGAAAACGACCGCGGCGAGCGCGCATTCCACATCGACGGCAAGGCGTTGCGCGTTCGCAACACCCTGATCTTCGAAGACCCGCAAGGACACGAGCTAGCTAAGATCCAGGAGCGCATGATGCGCGTGCGCGACACGATGGAGATTGAAGGGCCGAACGGTGAAACGCTGGCCACGGTCAAGAAAGCCATGATCACGCCACTGCGGGAGCGGTGGACAGTAAAGGTCGGTGCTGGTCCCGACATCGATATCCAGGGCAACATCCTCGATCACGAGTACGAGATGGACGCTGGCGGCCACAAAGTCGCCGAAGTGTCGAAGAAGTGGTTCCGCGTAGCGGACACCTATGGAGTCGAGATCGAGCCCGGCCAGAACGATGTGGTCATCCTGGCGGCAACGGCTGCCGTGGACATGATGGCCCACCCCAGTCGCTAACGCAGCACACCATCTGCCACATCGCCCCGTTGCACTCCCGCTCGAACATATCGAGCCAGCGCAACGGGGCGATGTTATGCTCATTAGGCCGCAGTATGCTATCCGCCTATCTGCATTGATGCACCTAATCGCGCAACCTCCTGCCCAGTTCTTCAGCGCTCCCTCGCGCTTGCGTGTAACCACTGGCGATCCACTCCCGCTGCCGCCGACCAACAAGATACGCTGCTAGCGCCATGAGGAAGCCAAGCACGAAGAGCCACGTAGTGATCGTCACGAGGCTGTCGAGCGCCTTTGGTACCACTCCCTGCCCGACAGCGTGGCCCACTGGCGTCGTAATACTATCGATCACCCTCTGCTGGAGGTAGGCGATGAGGATCCTCAACGCGACGAAGACAATGACAACCCCGATGCCCAATTCGATCAACGTGCGCCGTCTGTTCACTGAGAACCAGATCGTGGCGGCAAGCAATGCCAGGGTGACGATCGGCAAAATGATGACGAGAGCGTCAAGAAGCCTGACTGCCTGCTGAGCGGTGGCAAGTTGGTCGGATTGGAGGACAACTACCTGGCCAAAGTCCTCGGGAATGTTGACGCCGAGCGCCTGCGAAAGCTCCTGCCTTGCCTGCTGCGGCGACTGTTCTTGGCTCAGATCTGGTAGCTTCACACGCTTCGCAATGATGCCGGGACCTTGCTCTTGAATCTGATGAAGCGCCTGCCCAATGATTGGGACCAGATCGAGCGTAAGCTTGTTATTGGAGATGGTGGCATACTGCGATTCCCCACGCAGCGCCGCAACGATCTGCTTATGCAACGCGGTGTTTACTCTTATCCACGCGCGCTGGAACGCCGGGGTATCCATGGCTCGCGCTACAGCCCGCTGAATGAAGTCATGTACTTGCTGTGTTATCGGTCCGGCCAGGAGGTCAGCACGCTCAGGCAGGACGTTTTCCACACGCTGCTGGACGTTGAGCACCTGTACCGCCTGATCTGCCGTATAGTCGCTTAATGCAGCGACTACCTGAGGGTTTTGGGAAAGTGGCCCTACTACCTGTATCCATCGATCCGTGTTCAGCAGGGTCTGATTCATCCAGTAGGTGAGCGCACTGCTGAGCAAGCCTATGCACGAGAGGACCAAAAGCACGCCAACAAGCACCTTACGCGCCCGCTGTCGTGGCTGAGGAAATGCAGCTACCGGTGGCTGTGCCCCTCGCTCGGCCTGAGAGCGCACAGCCGCCACAGGCGCAGCACCTGGTCTCTCGCCTGTAGTCGGCCCTCCACTCACAGCAGCCCCGTCCTCTGATGACTCAGAAGTCTGGGCCACAACAGATTCTGACTCTGCGGCCGGGCCGATGGTCTCTGTCGGCGTACCGAGGGTGCCATCCACATGTTGACTCGAATCAGCTGAGGGCACAGGAACCGCTGGAGCCTGTCCAGGCAACTCGACGTCCGTTTTCGCCATACCATCGCCGACACCTGCTCCGGCACCTTGTAGTGCTGACGTGGCGGCGCCACCGGCATCATCACTAGCCACTTGCTCCGATGCGGAGGCTATAGGCGCTACGCTATTCTCTTCTGCTATACTCGCGACATTCTCGTTATCGGGGCGCGGTTTCTGTTGTTCGGTCCCAATCTGTGTGCCGTCACCGCGTAGACCCTCTTGACTCTCGGCCATATGTGTTCACTCCTTGAGATGCGCGGAGATACGCGCGTTTCTACACGGCCGGCGTTGCTCAGGGCGTCGACCACTCAGGGTCGGAGCTTCGATCAGGGCAGGCCGATCTGGGCATATAAAGTACGCGCCTGAATGGCGATTGTGCTCTAGATGCTTTCCGACCCTACCGCATAGCCCCCGACCCGATACATCACGCTCGTCAACCCTGCCGCTGGCCAGATGAACATGGCAACGCAGAAAAGGACCATGACACCTCCCAACATGGCATAGCGCCACATAATAGGCGACTTCGTCCTGCCACTGTTTCACTCTGATCGAGTCTATGCCCGCCATTGCCATTGCGCGCTATCACAACTGTGAGTCACGAAGGATTGTATTTGCCCTGATCAAAAGGTGAGCGACTGGGAGGAAGTATCGAACGATCATGAATCGATGGCGCATCCACACGGCGGGCGAGTGGCGTCGGGGTGCTGGTAGCCGTCGCCCCGTCAGAGTGCTCCGGAGACGTTCCCTCGTCAATGAAGAGCATCGCATCAAGGTTCGCACCGTCGATCGTTTCAACCCGAGCGAGATGTTCCGCGATGCTGACCAATTCTTTGTGCCGCTGGAGCAAAATAGACTTCGCCGTTCGGTATGCATCGTCTACGAGCGAAGCCACTTCATCGTCCACCTGTGCGGCAAGCTGTGGGCTCACACTATCAGTGTCGATCAACAGGTTTCCAAGCGGGCTCATGCCGAATTCACGCACCATGCGATGTGCGATGATTGTCGCCTGCTTGATGTCTTGCGCTGCGCCCGTAGTGATATCCCCCATGACGATTTCTTCTGCTGCCCGCCCTCCCATCAGACCTGCCAACTTCGCCAATAGCTCCGTGCGACGGAGTAGCGAACGATCTTCGGTGGGCGCTGCCACGGTCATGCCGAGCGCAGCACCACGGGAGACCGTGGATAGCTTGCGCACGACATCGCAGCCAGGCAGGAGGCGCATAACAATGGCGTGGCCCGTTTCGTGGTAGGCAACGATGGCTTTCTCCGCCTCGCTGAGCACATGGCTCTTGCGCTCTGGGCCCGCGACCACGCGTAAGATGGACTCCTCCAAGTCTTGCTGGGAAATCCTATCATGACTGCGACGCACAGCGAGCAGTGCCGCTTCGTTCA
>DASVOW010000161.1:0-5157 GCA_036383155.1 Ktedonobacterales bacterium | reverse complement strand
GCGGAACACAAGTGGAACGCCGGGCGTTGGCTCAGGTGTGCGGCTCTGGCGTAGGCGCTCGCGTGTGCGGGGGGCCCCGGAGGTGTACGGTGAATATCCGGTCGCGTGCCTGGCAGAGGAAATCGAGACACCGGGCGAGGGGCAGGTGCGGGCACTTATCACTGTGGCCGGCAATCCAGTGCTGAGCGCGCCAAACGGTGATCGGCTGGATGCTGCGCTCAGTACGCTCGACTTCATGGTGAGTATCGACCTATACCTCAACGAGACGTCGCGGCATGCCGACGTGATCTTGCCTGTGCCGTCGCCGCTGGAGCGCTCGCATTACGATGTGGCGTTCTATCAGCTCTCCACGCGCAATATCGCGCACTATTCGCAGCCCGTTTTCCCGCGCCCGGCTGGCGTGCCCGATGAGTGGGAGATTCTCCTGCGACTCGCCGGCATCGCGGCTGGTCAGGGTGCGGGGTGCGATGTGGCTGCGCTGGACGACGCGGTGGCATTTGAGCTGGCGGCACGTGAGGTTCGCGCCAAAGAGTCGCTTGTCGCAGGGCGAGATCCGGCCGAACTGCTGGCCGCTCTTGTTCAGCGGCGAGGGCCAGAGCGTCTTCTGGATTTCTTCTTACGTGTCGGGCCATACGGTGATGGTTTCGGGGTGCAGCCTGGCGGGCTCACGCTGGCGCATCTGGAGGGTGAGCCGAACGGCGTTGATTTGGGGGAGCTCCAGCCGCGTATCCCTGAGGTCCTGCGCACACCATCAGGTAAGATCGAGCTAGCGCCGGAGCCGCTGCTGGCGGATGTGGCACGGCTACGCGACGCCATGTACCGCGGACATCCCTCAATGGTGCTTATTGGGCGGCGCGAGCTACGGTCGAACAACTCGTGGATGCATAACTTGCCTGCTCTGATGAAAGGTGATGATCAGTGCACACTGCTGGTGAATCCTGACGATGCGGCGAGGCTGGGTCTCGTCGAGGGCGGTGAGGCGCGAGTCACGAGTGCCGCTGGGTCCGTCGTGGCTCCAGTCCATGTAACGGAATCCATCATGCATGGCGTGGTGAGTTTGCCACACGGTTGGGGACACAGCCTCCACGGTGCGCAGTTGACTGTGGCAAGGGAGCATGCCGGAGTGAATGTCAACCGATTGATGGATGATGCTGAGATTGAGCCGCTCTCAGGCAACGCTATTCTCAACGCTGTCGCCGTCACAGTCGAGCCCACGAGGGTGGGCCAAGCAGTGAACCACGAGGAAGGCGTGCCTGAAAACCTATAGCATGTAGCTTGCGCGACTCAACGGGCGACGATCTCCGCACGTCGGGTGCGTGGACGCGCTACACGGCTCGCGGCCGGTAGTGGATTGGGCAACGTCACGGCGGGTAATGGCGGGCGTGGCGCTAGTTTGCCGATTGCGCCCTGTAGTGCATCACTGGTGCTGTGAGGCTGCGGCCGAAGGGCGACGTCGAGCACTTCGTCCATGCTCTCGACTGGCACAAAGGACATCTGCTCGAGAATATCTTCAGCTATCTCGTCGAGATCTTTGAGGTTGCGTCGCGGGAGCACGATGGTGGTCATGCCAGCACGATAGGCTGCCAGCACTTTTTCTTTCACGCCGCCCACAGGCAACACTCGTCCGCGGAGTGTAATCTCGCCGGTCATTGCCACGTCATGGCGGACAAGTCTGCCAGTGAGCGCAGAGATTATCGCGACCGCCATTGTGATGCCAGCGGAGGGGCCGTCTTTCGGAATGCTGCCAGCAGGGAGATGGATATGCACATCATGGCACTCGTGGAAATCTTCCACGAGCCCGAGCCGGGAAGCGCGCGCGCGCGTGTAGGTAAGCGCGGCCTGGGCGGACTCTTTCATCACGTCGCCGAGCTGACCGGTGAGTGTAATGGAGCCACGTCCCGGGACCGCCATGACCTCCACCGTCGTCAGATCGCCGCCTGCTGAGGTCCAGGCGAGGCCGGTCGCCACGCCAACTTCATCACATGCCTCCACCTCGGCGGGGAAGAACTTCTGTGGGCCAAGATACGCGGCCACCCTCTGCGCAGAGACATTCGCTTTGTGGCGGCGGCCCTCGACGACGCGACGCGCTACCCGCCGCATGATCGCGCCGATCTCGCGCTCGAGACCGCGTACGCCCGATTCGAAGGTGTACTCGCGGATGATACGCCGGATTGCTTCGTCGTCGATCTCGATGCGTGTGGGGCCGAGGCCGCTGTCTCGCATCTGGCGCTCAACCAGGAACTGGCGCGCGATATGGACCTTTTCCTCCTCAGTGTAGCCGGCGATCTCAATGACCTCCATGCGGTCGCGGAGGGGGCCAGGGATGGTATGCAGCACGTTAGCGGTCAGGATGAAGAGTGCCTGTGACAGGTCGTAAGGTACTTCGAGATAGTGGTCTGAGAACGTATTGTTCTGCTCTGGGTCGAGCACCTCAAGCAGCGCTGCCGAAGGGTCGCCACGGAAGTCGGAGGCGAGCTTGTCGACTTCGTCCAGCACGAGCACTGGATTCACTGTGCCTACGGTCTTCATTGCCTGGATGATGCGGCCGGGCAGCGCCCCGACGTAGGTGCGGCGGTGGCCTCGGATCTCAGCTTCATCATGCACGCCGCCCAGCGAGACACGCGCGAATGTGCGGCCAAGCGCTTCGGCGATGCTGCGGCCAAGCGAGGTCTTGCCAACGCCTGGAGGTCCGACGAGACAGAGGATAGGCGCGCGTCCCTGTGGCGCGAGCTTGCGCACAGCCATGAACTCCAGGATCCGGTCCTTGACCTTTTCCAGGCCAAAATGGTGCGCGTCTAGCACCTCGGCCACGTGGCGCAGGTCTATATTATCGGTTGTACGATCTTGCCAGGGCAGCGATACCAGCCAGTCAAGATAATTGCGCAGGACGCTATATTCCGGCGCTATCGATGGCATTGCCTGCATGCGCTCGAGCTCTTTCAGCGCGCGCGCGCGCACTGCTGGTGGCATGCCGCGGGCGTCGACGCGAGTGCGCAACTCGACTCCCTCGGCAAGGGCGGGGTCGTGCTCTCCCAATTCCTTCTGGATCGCCTTTAGTTGCTCGCGCAGGAAGAATTCGCGTTGCCCACGATCGGCCTCCTGCTGCACTTCATCCTGTATTTTGTGCTGGATCTCGAGAACGCTCAGTTCGCGCTGGAGCAGGTGGTAGGCCTTGCGGAGCCGCGCCGCGGGGTCGAATGTTTCGAGGATTTCCTGGCGTATCGCGATGGGAGGCTCCAGCTGAGCCACTATGAAATCGGCGAGTGCACCGGCGCGCTCGATATTCAGCGCCTGGACATACGTGTCTTCGGTCAGGCGGGGGCTGAGCTTGGTGCAGCGCTCAAGCGCGGTGAGCGTTGCGCGCCCCAATGCTTCGACCTGTTCACCGTGGATGGGAGACTCTTCGAAGGCAACGCCCCGGATGCGCCCGAACGGACTATGCTGGAGCCAGACCTCGATGCGCACGCGCCGCACACCCTGCACCAGCAGGCTGCTCGTACCATCGGGCATGCGCAACACACGGCTGATCGTGCATTCTGTGCCCACTTGAAAGATATCGTGGTATGTTGGATCGGTCGCCTGTTCGGAGCGCTGCGCCACGATGAGCAGGGCGCGGTCGCCATTGTTGGCTGCCTCGATGGCACGGAGCGCCGGCTCGCGGTCTACGAACAGCGGGACTACCATGTTTGGCAGCAGGACTGTATTGCGCACAGGGAGCACCGGCAGGTCGCGTATCGAGCATATCTGTGAGGAATGCTCGGCTTCGCCCTCGTGCAGCGTAGCAATATCCATGTCCTGGAGGACGGCAGACCGCACTCGTCGTGGCCGGCGCATTGGCCTGTGGCGATTATCCATACACTTCTCCAACGCAAGGTGTCGTGGGCAAGCCAGGCGTGTGGATAACGCCGAAGTCTCTCGCAGCTGTGATCGCCGTCGATTTGGTGGAAAGCGCGTTGCTGTCCCCGTCAGATAGTATATCCCAGCGGACGGCGAAAGACAATTCTTTAGGTGGAGATCTTGTGGAAATGCTGTGGCTTACCCTCGCATGAGTATTCAAACGGGCGACACATCCCAAAGGCCACGAAAACCCTGATGGCATATGGAGGGAGGGCCAGTAGACTCTGCCAGGCATCTCTCAGCCGGTGCTTGAGAGAGTAGGGAAGGGAGATAATCGCCGGGTGGTTGTGCAGGACGGAAACGCCGCGCGTGCGTACTGGCCCCGAAATTGCTGCTATCGCGCATCTTAAGACTGGACCCACATCTGACGTGGTCGGGCTGCTCGACTAGGTACAGCAAACTCGCGGCATGATATGGTACAGTTCGGGTAAGCGTATTGCCATGCCCCCGTGAGGGATAGCGTGGTGGCAGTTTCGCACGTCGCCTCAGAGTATGTGTGTGGAGTGCGGCGAAACTGAAGGAAGGGGTAACGGGCGTGGAGTTTGGATTTCCGAGATGTCGCAAGTGTGGTGCGGGTGATCTGGTGCCGTTGTCTGATTTCGGGAGCCAGGGCGCTTCGATTCAATTCAAGGCGTGGGTCTGCACCAACCCCAATTGCCTGTATAACGTCAAGATCCGCAACGGCGACATTATTATCAATGAGCCGGTAAGTGATGGGTCGATGCATTCATACCGCACGGCGCGCTGAGAGAAGACGCCGCGGTCAGCACGATTGACACGAGCCGCGTGATATGCACTGTGATGTCTCTGTCGCAAGGATTTGAGGCGCGCTAGGCGCGGCCAGGCGAGTCACTGTACGAGAAAAGGAACTCTACAGCGATGGCGCCAGTTTGTCGTGTGCGGTAACTCCCGGTGTGATACCATGATGGGCGAATGTTGCTGGATGGGAGCAGTTGAAGTCACCGCGTGTGCCGCGATTCAGATCGTGCCGCGATTCAGATATAGATAGAGAGAATGCCTGTGTTCAAGAGATTGCGTGAGGGTATATTTGGGCGCAGAGAGGACATGCCCGAGGAGGAGCAGGACGAGCTGGCGCAGGTAGAGGAGTCGGCGCCTAGCGATATGGATGACGCTACTGCGGATGGCCGACGGGGCGAGACGGTGAATGAAGCCGGAGCAGGGACGACTGCTGTTGCGGAGAGGCGTCCGCCAGAGGATACATCTTTCACGCCGCCTGCTGCGACGACACCAAGGGCAGTG
>DASVOW010000160.1:0-5719 GCA_036383155.1 Ktedonobacterales bacterium | reverse complement strand
CACACTTCCTCGGTCTCTGCCCCTCGCCTCCAAGAGAAACAAGGAGCAGAGCACTCACGGCCTAGCGCGGCGCCGTCTTCTTATACTCGACGGTCGCGGCTTCGAGCTGCTTGAACAACTCGTCAGGAAGCTTCTTTCTCTGGACGGCGGTTGTCTCGTGGATGGCCTTGACCAGATCGGGGTAGTTGGCATCCATATAGCGATGGAACTGCTCCTCCCACTCCGACACCTTCTCCACTGGCACATCGTCAAGGAAGCCCCTGGACGCGACGTAGATGATCATGATCTGGTGCTCGACCGACATCGGCTGGTACTGCCGCTGCTTCAGTATCTCCTGCTGGCGCTGGCCACGATCGATCTTCGTCTTCGTCGCCTTGTCCAGGTCCGAGCCAAACTGCGCGAACGCAGCCAGATCGCGGAACTGCGCCAGGTCGAGCTTCAGCGTGCCAGCCACCTGCTTCATACCAGGGGTCTGCGCGGCGCCACCCACGCGGCTCACCGAGATACCCACGTTCAATGCGGGCCGAATACCAGCATTGAAGAGGTCAGCCTCAAGGAAGATCTGCCCATCGGTGATCGAGATGACATTGGTCGGAATGTAAGCCGACACGTCGTTGCCCTTGGTCTCGATGATTGGCAGCGCGGTCAGCGAGCCACCACCATACTCTTTGCTCAAGCGAGCCGCGCGCTCCAGCAGGCGGCTGTGCAGGTAGAACACGTCGCCAGGATACGCCTCGCGGCCCGGCGGGCGGCGGATGATCAGCGACATATTGCGGTAGGCATCGGCATGCTTGGAGAGGTCGTCGTAGATCACGAGCGCATCGCGCCCGCTCTCCATGATCTCCTCGCCCATCGCGCAGCCGGCATACGGTGCCAGATACTTGAGCGGGGCAGGATCTTCGGCGCCGGCATGAACGATGATCGTATGTTCGAGCGCCCCATACTGCTTCAAGATCTCGCGAATACGTGCCACCTGGAAGTTCTTCTGCCCGATGGACACGTAGATGCAGATGAGGTCTTTGCCCTTCTGATTGATGATCGTATCCAGCGCGATCGCCGTCTTACCTGTCTGGCGGTCGCCGATGATCAGCTCGCGCTGACCGCGGCCAATTGGGATCAGTGCGTCGATGGCCTTGAGGCCCGTCTGCACCGGCGTATCCACCGGATGCCGCGTGATCACGCCCGGCGCCACGCGCTCCACCGGACGGAACTTCGTCGTGGCGATGGGGCCACCCTCGTCGAGCGGCGCGCCCAGCGGATTGACGATGCGCCCGATCAGTTCGTCTCCAACCGGCACCTGGATAATGCGCCCCGTCGTGCGCACCTCGTCATCCTCGTGGAGGAGTGTGTAGTCGCCCAGGACTGGCACGGCCACCGAGTCTTCTTCCAGGTTGAAGGCCAGGCCCATCAGGCCGGTGCGTGGAAACTCCACCAACTCCAGGTAGCCAACGCCGGACAACCCGTATACGCGGGCGATACCGTCGGCGACCTCGATCACCGTCCCGACACTGACCATCGCGGTTTCGGTGGTCGCACCATTGAAATTTGCAATTCGATCGCGAATGACTCTCGTAATCTCGTCCGCGATAGCCATAATCTATCTCCTTGTGCGAGCGCGGCAGCGCGCATCTGCAGGAATCGCATCGTGCGGCTGGCTCAGCACCGAACCGCTCCCCCTCAGCCTCATAAGAGGCCGGGGCAGGGTTTTGAGATGTTCTCTAGGTTGAAAATGAATGTATTGTCAGCGCCACAAGCGCTGTACCCACGAGACGTGGATATCAGCGCCGGCGACGCCTGTTGTTTCGATTGTTGTTGCCGCTGTTACCGGCACCGCCCTGTGGCCCATTGCGCGGGCCAAGATGCGGCGCATCAGATGGGCGGCGTGCCATCTCCGTGCTGCTCGCCGGACTACCATTGCCACCGTTCTTGGAGCCGCTGGCCCCATCCGGCATGCCAGAGCCAGGCGCCACTACAAACGGCGCGGAACCCTCGCCACCAGAACGGCCGCCCGTACCACCATCAGGGCTCAGTGGACCCATCAGGCTGGCGAGCATACCATCGTCGGGGCCGCCGAGCCCTCCCTGCACGATCTGCTCACGCAGCAATGCAAAGCGCCTACGCAGGCTGCCATCGATTAGCGTATCGCCCACACGGGCGACCACTCCGCCAAGGATCGACGGGTCCACGCGCTCCTGCAAGAGAATGCGCTTGCCCGTGATGCGCTGGAGATCCGCGGCAATCTGGCCGCGCAACGTCTCGTCGAGCGGAATGGCAGTCGTCACCTGGGCGACTGCCTGCCCTCGATAGTCGTTATACAGCCTCTCAAACTGCGTGCTGAGCGCGGGGCCGATCTCGGCCAGCCCGCGCTCGGCCAGCAGCAGAGCCAGGTTCAACGCCTCCGGCTGCACCTTCGTGCCGAGCAGGTCGCGCACCATCTGCTCTTTGCGCGCGAAGGGAATCTTCGGCTCGCGCAATACAAAAAGCAGGTGCCGATCACCGTAATACTCCGCGAGCGTGCGCAGGTCGTCGCGCCAGCGGTCCACAGTGCCCTGCTCGACGCCGATCTCGAAGACGGCCTGAGCGTAGCGACGCGCTGTCGCACCCTTTAACACTGGATGTCCCTCGCCTGTGCCGTCTGCGCGGACTGCGTGACGAACTCGTTGACCAGACGGCGGCTGGTGGTTTGGTCAAGCGAGCTGCCAACCACATGCTCCGCGGCCTGGATCGCCAGATCCGCCACTTCCTGACGTAGCTGCGACCGCGCCTGCACCAGCATTTGCTCGATGCGCTTCTCGGCCTGCGCCTGAATCTCGCGAGACCGCTGCTGCGCCTCTTGCTCGATCTCGGCCTTCACATGCTCGGCGGCCTGCGTCGCCTTGGCAATAGTCGCCTGTGAGTCAAGCCGCGCCTGATTGAGCAACGCCTCGACCCGCTTCTCGGCCTCCGCCAGCTCGCGCCGCGAGCGCTCAGCGTTTTCGACGCCCTCGCGGATCCTCGCCTCGCGTGTATCCAGCGTCTTCGTCAGCACTGGGAAAGCAAATTTGCTGAGCACCCAGAGCACGATAAGAAAAACGACGAGCTGCGCGATCAAAGCCCCAACATTAATACCCAATCCGCTCATGCGCCCCTCCTCTCAAGAGTGGGAAGCGTCCTCGCGACGGGAAGAACGCCCCGCCGCGAAGCTGCTAGTGGGCCACAAAGAGGATGATAAGCGCAACCACCAGGGCGTAAATCGAGATAGCCTCGGCGAACACGATCGCCAGGATCATGTTGGTGCGGATCAGGTTCGCGGCCTCAGGATTCCGGCCCATCGCGCCGAGGGCAGGGCCGGCCAGCAGACCGATGCCGATGCCAGGGCCGAGTGCGCCAATACCGATAGCGATAGCTGCTGCTAGAGGGAAAAGAGATCCGGTCACGAAGTGCCTCCTCAACGCCACTGACGGCGTGGCGAGATGTGTCGGTCATGAGACCGCAAAAAACGAAATGAACTGACATTCCGGGGACATATCGCGTGCAAGGAACATGCCCCGACGCGAAACTGAAAGACGACAGTACTGTGAAGATAGGTCCCCGCCGCGGTACGGCAGGTGGACACACTACTCACGGGCCAGGGCGCGAGTCGCGCCCTCATGCGCCTCGTGGGCCGCTTCGGCGGCATGATGTTCCTCCGCATCGTCATGCCCATGCGCCGTCGTCCCCAGTGTGAAGAACAGCAGCGTCAGGAAAGCAAAGACGAACGCCTGGATGAAGCCGACGAAGAGTTCCAGGAAGTAGAACGGGATCGAGGCGAGACCCACACCGATGAAAGACATCACCAACAGCAACACATCTCCGGCAAAGACATTGCCAAAAAGACGGAAGCTGAGAGAGAGCACGCGCAACAGCTCCAGGAAGAATTCCAGGATGCCAACCAGAAGGCCAATCGGACCTTCCTTCAGCGTGAGATAGCGACTGATCTGCACTCGCCAGCCCAGGACGCGGAAACCATAGACTTGCGTCATGACGACCGTCAAAATGGAAAGCGCGATCGTAAAGTTGAGGTCAGTCGTAGGCGGGCGTAGCAATGGCGTGATGCAATTCGAGTATGGGCCGGTCAGGAAGATACCTGCGGAGGCTGCGCCTTCGCATCCCGGACCGGTTGTCTTCAAGCCAATCGTGTCGATGCCGGGGACCACGCTAAACCAGTTTGAGATGAGGATAAACAGGAATAGCGACGCGACGATGGGGAAGAAGCGACGCCCGTTCTCTTTGCCCGCGACCTCTTCGCAGAGATTCAACAACCCCTGAAAGATCCACTCGATCAGGTTCTGCAGACGGCCGGGTATGATCTTTGGCCTGCGCGTTGCAATAAGGAAGAAGGCAACGACGATCGCGCCGGCGACAATCGAAAGCAGAAACGTGTTCGTCAGAAATGCCGGTGCGCCAGGATACAGTGGATCTGCGGATATGCGGATGTCAGGTAGTTTCCAGAGCACGGAGGCTCTCCCTTCCTCCGGCTGCCGCCACGCTCATGACCCGCTCGACGATTGCGCCTCCCATCACCTCACTTCAGTGAGCTGACGAGGCGAAAAATCCCATAGACGCCAGCGGCCAGGCCAAGCAGCAGCCCGATGAGTGTCGCTATTGGTGCGGAGTGGAGCGCCCCGTCGATGAAGAGACCCGCGAAGAGCCCAAGCGCAGCACCGCCGACAATATAACCGACGATCTGGCCCGGCACGGCGAACGACGCCCACACACTTGCATCGGGATCATACTTCTTATTGTTGTCGTTCTTCATCGTGGTGCATCTCACTTCGCACACCATGAGGAGTATATCATAGGACACCTCCTCAAGGCAATGACTTATAGTCCTATAAAGGAAAATAAATAGAGGGTGTGAGCGAGCTAAGCAGTTAAATCAATCCACGCTCCCGCGCGAGGTTCGCCGCCTGCGTGCGGTTGGCTGCATGCAGCTTCGCCAGGATGTTCGACACGTGGTTCTTGACCGTTCCCTCAGCTAGCACAAGCTGCTCGGCGATATCGCGGTTGCCCGCCCCCTGCGCCAGCAGACGCAGCACGTCCACCTCACGCTGGCTGAGATCGGAGAGATCGCCATTGTCGCCCGTCGCGATTGTGCTCGCGCCCACACCACTGCCCGACATCACCCCTGTGGGCGAAGCACCCAACGTGCCACGTCTACCAAACTCCATCAGCAGTTTCGTCGCCACTTTCGGCTGGATAAATGATTCACCCGCAGACACACGGCGAATCGTCGCGGCAAGCTCACTCGCGGGCGTGTCTTTCAGCAGATAGCCGACCGCGCCAGCCTTGATCGCATCGAAGACATAGTCCTCATAGTCAAACGTCGTGAGGATAATCACACGGCACGGCAGACCGCGTGCCGTAATCGCCGCCGTCGCCTGCACGCCGTTCTGTCGGGGCATCTGCACATCCATCAGCACAATATCAAGTCGCACCTCTTCCGCCAGACGCACGCCCTCCGCACCATCCGCCGCCTCACCCGCCACCTGGAAGCCAGGTTCGAGCTCCAGAACCGTACGCAGACCCTCACGCATAAGCGTCTGATCCTCGCACAGCAAGATGCGAATCGGCGGCGTCTCACTCATCTGCCACGCTCCGCTTCGCCACGTTCGCCCAGCGCCACTACACCTGCGCCTATTGCGCCGAGCGCCCTCAGTATATGACCCATCCCAGCCGCCCACAATGCACACAAGAGCCA
>DASVOW010000159.1:0-5200 GCA_036383155.1 Ktedonobacterales bacterium | reverse complement strand
AGCGGAAGGCGCGCCGCGATCACGGGGTGAAGCTTGCCTGCCGCAAGCAGATCGAAGAGCGCCGTCAGATCCGCCCGAAACCAGTCAGGGTGCTTCTCCGCGAGTGGCCGAATGTCATAGAACGCGGCGTGCTTGCGATTGGGCGGCAGCGACCACAGCGTTAATCGCAGATATTGCGCCAGCACATCGAGCACAACATTGCTGCCACGGTTGGCCGCTGTGTAGAAACCATACGCGACCACTGTTCCGCCGGTGCGCACGGCCCGCGCGGACTGCTTGAGGTGCTCGGACCCCATCGGGTCGAATGCGGCATCCACACCATTGCCGCCGGTCAACGCGGCAACGCGCGCTACGAAATCCTCAGACTTGTAATCGATCGGAATAGCGCCCAGACGAGTCACCAGATCATGCTTGGGCTTCGACGCGGTGCCATACACTGTCAGGCCAGCCAAGTGGCCCAACTCCAGGAGCGCGGTGCCGACGCCACCGGCAGCCCCATGCACTAGAATGCGCTGGCCCGTCGCGACACGGGCCACACGGTGCAGCATCTGGTAGGCAGCCACATAGTTCAACACCAGGCACACCGCTTCGGCGGGATCGAGCCCTGCCGGCATGGGGACCAGCTTACCTACGGGCAGGCAGATGTACTGGCTGTAGCTCCCATAGAACGTGAGCGCGGCGACGGGTTGCCCGGCCGCAAGCCCTGAGGTATCCGGTCCTAGCTCGTCTACCACACCGACCATGGCATAACCAGGGGTGAAGGGTGGCTTCGGCGCGCCGGGATAGCGCCCACGCCGCACGTTCACATCTGAGAACGACACATCGGCTGCCAGAATCTTGACCCGCACCTGCCCAGCGCCTGGCTCCGGAAGCTCATCCTCCACGACGCGCAGGACCTCGGGGCCGCCTGTCTGCTCGATCACCACATGTTTGTATTTCACGCCGCCACCTCTCCTCTCGTTGGTACCCTTCTGGTGGCCCGCTACTCATCCAGCGCATGCATACGCCTGGGTCAGCCTCGCTGCACAGGGAGACCCTGAACTAGTAGCTGGTCCGCTCTGCTGGGGGGCAGAGACTGGGCATGTGAGATGTGCACGATCCCGATATGGATATGGGCTCTAGTGCGCCTTGAGCGGTGGAGTGGTGAGCGGCTCGTGGACGAAGAGAGCGGCGGGAGCATCCTTCGGAACGACGACAGTCAGCGCACTTGGAGAGACGGTGAAGGTCATGGGCAGTGTGCCAATGACTTCGCCATCAACCTGTACAGGTACGCGCGTAGCCGACTCTAAGCGGAGCGAGCGTGTCCGCAAGTAGCGCACACGCGGGCCGAGTGACGGGCGGCGAAGAGCAGCGCGCACCAGCACGCCGAGACGATACATCAGCCCGCCACTGCTGATCACGACCACATCGAGCATGCCATCGTCGGCCAGCGCTTTGTTGGTGAAGGTGAAGGCGCCGCCGTAGAGACGTGTGTTGCCGATCAGCACCATCAGCGCGTTGACGCTGCGGCGTTTGGCATCGCTGCGCATCCAGATCCTCGTCGAGGGGTGCGTCACGCTCAAGATACCGACAGTGGCGAGGTAATTGAGCAGCTTCAGGCCCAGGCGTTTGAGCCAGCTCTGCTTCTGCTCGACGCGCCGGGCCACCTCGGCATCGAAGCCGATTCCCGACATCATCAGGAAATAGCGGGCACCGGCACGCCCAAGATCGACGCGACGACGCACACCGTGCAGCAGCACCTCACGCGCATCCGCCGTATTGAGCGGGATATTCATTTCGCGCGCCCACACATTCACCGTCCCCATCGGAAGGACGCCGAGAGCAGTCGTATGACCGGCAAGTGCCTGGATGACATCATTGACTGTGCCATCGCCGCCTGCAGCCACCACCATATCCATGCCGGATTTGACAGCTTCACGCGCAAGCTCGGCGGCATGGCCGGCACGCTCGGTCGGGCAGAGCTCCGCCGGGATACCCTGCTCCTCCAGCCAATCGACGACATCCTCTAACTCCTCAAGACCAACCTGCTGTGCCGTGCCTGAGGCAGGGTTGACGATGATGCGCACGCGCGGCGCAACGGGCGATTCGCGCCGGGCGGCGCGGCGCGCACGCCGCTCGGCGCGACCACGTGGATCGAGAGCGGGTACCGGCAGCACAAAATTGGCCAGGCTGAACGTCATACGCATGCGTCGCATTGTTGTCTCTGACGCATCGATGAATGTCTCAACGCGGCCACGCCAGGCAAGCATGCGCAGGGTGAGTGCGCCGGTGCGAGCGAGACGCTGCGTCTGGGGATGCTGTAAGCGTGCCTGCCAGACACGAAATCCCTCTTGAATGCTGTGCTGGAGCGCATTCCATCGCTCCACTGTCGGGAGGAATGCCTTCCCGCGCTTGCCGTCGTCCATGGTGTCCTCGTCGATGCTCTTGCGCGTTAGCCGCATGTCGCCTTGCTACACTATGTATAGTACGTCACTCGCCGAGCGAATGTCACGATTATTGCCGCCTGGCTGTTTGAATTGTCAGCCGTTAGCTGATGCGCGGCACTCGCGCCAGCAACTCCGCCACCACCTCATAGGAGATGGTGCCGAGGCGACGGGCGACGTCCTCCGCCGTTAGCGCTTCTTCGCCCTGACGTCCGATCAGCACGACCTCGTCGCCCTGGCGCACGCCGGGTATCGCCGTCACGTCGATGACGCACTGGTCCATGCTCACACGCCCCACCAGTGGCGCACGACGCCCGCGCACCAGCACTTCGCCCCAGGTGGCCGGCGCACGGCGGAAGCCATCGGCATAGCCGACCGGCAGCACCGCGATGCGCGTCGCGCGCGCTGTCATAAACGTCACGCCGTAGCCGATGCCCTCTCCGGGAGGCAGATCTTTGACCTGCGCCACCTGCGTCTTGAACGCCAGCCCCGGCCTGAACTCCTCGGGCAAGCGTACCTCGTCGGAAGGCTGCAGACCATAGATCGCCGCGCCCGGGCGCACCATGTCGAAGCGCGCCTCCGGCAGCGCCAGCGTCGCCGCACTATTCGACGCATGCGTGAGCGGGGGCCGTAGTCCGCGCTCGTCCAGGGCACCCAGCACGCGGGTAAAACGCTCGAGTTGGCGTCGTGCATAGGTCTGGTCGGCGCTGTCGGCGGTGGCAAAGTGGGTGAAGACCCCCTCCACCGTCAGCCCCGACAACTCGCGCAGCGCCTCGAAGAACGCGACGATGGCCGGTACATCCTCGGCACGCAAGCCGAGTCGCGCCATGCCGGTGTCGATCTTGACGTGGACACGCGCCTCGCGCCCCAGGTCGCGAGCGGCCCGTGAGAGCGCACGCGCCGACTCCAGCGAGTAGACCGTAGCGCGCAGATCGAGCCGCACCGCCTCGCGCGCCTGCCATGGGGCAGTGTAGCCGAAGATCAGGATCGGAGCGGCGATGCCCACCCCACGCAACGACTCACCTTCGCTCACCGTCGCCACGCCAAGCCACGACGCACCATTATGAAGCACGGTGCGTGCCACCCGTTGTGCACCGTGGCCATAAGCGTCTGCTTTGAGGCTCACCAGCACCCGCACGTCCGGCCCGACAAGCTGCTTGATGCGCTGCGTATTGTGTCCGATGGCGCTGAGATCCACCTCCAGCCAGGTGGGGCGGTCGGGGCGCATCACCACCACGCGCCGCCACGCGTGCGTCTGGCGATCGAGCACACGATCCGCCTCATCGGGGCGCGCCAGCAGCAGCGCCGTCACCTGCTCCATGCGCATCTCCTCCGAGCCTTTGATGTAGACGACCGGGCTGAATGTGCTGGTGGCGCTGGCCTCCTCGGCAAAGGATAGGGCGGCGCGAGCGGCATCTTCGGCAGTGTGAGTCACGGCGACGCGCTCCGCCGCCATATCGCACCTGGCTGCTTCCTCGGCTATGGTTTCGGCGCGCAGGCCCCGTGTCACGAGATAGTCACTATGCGTGGCGGCGAGCTGACCGAGCCGGCGATGCTCCTCCTCGGAGCTGTCGCCCAGGCGCAGCATATCGCCCAGTACGACGATGCGTGGGGCGGACGAGCGAGCGCCGGCAATGGCATCGAGCGCGGCAAGACCGGCGGCGGCGCTGGCAGGCGTTGCGTTGTGCGAGTCGTCGAGCAGCGTCATGCCATCGACGCCTTCGAGCCAATTGAGACGGCCAGGCAGCGGACGCAATGCCTGGAGGGCATTGAGCGCCTCGTCGCGCTCGACGCCAAACGCCTCGCCAACTGTCAGCGCGGCAAGCACTGCATAGGCCCAATGGTCGCCGTGCAGATGGGGGAACACCACTGGCTCACCATTCGCTGCGCCGTCGGGGAAGCGAAGCGCCAGTGCCAGCGGCTCGCGACTACCTACTGGCAGCACCTGAGCTCGCGCCGGCAGTTCGTGAGGCGACGGCGGCGCATTCGCATCCACGCGAGAAGGCGCGAAGAGGAGCGTGCGCGCCTGCGTTTCGCCTGCCATCGCGCGGGTCGCCTCGTCGTCGGCGTTGAGTACCGCGAGGCCGTCCTCGGGCAGCAGCGCGGGCAAACGCGCCAACTCGTCGCGCAGGGCACGGGTATCGCCGAAGTATTGCAGATGGGTAGGGCTGACATTGGTGACGACGCCAACGCTGGGATGGGCGATAGCACAGAGGTCCGCGATCTCGCCAGGGTGATCCGCTCCCAGCTCCACCACGGCAAATTGATGTGTGCGGTCGAGGCGTCCGAGCGAGAGAGGCAGCCCCAGCAGATCGTTGTAGTTGCGCCAGGAACGGAATGTCGGCGCGATGGTTCCCAGCACCTCGGCGATGGCTTCTTTGGTGGTGGTCTTGCCGGTGCTGCCGGTGACGGCGATCACACTGGGGCGCCACGCAGCCAGGATGTGCGCGGCGTAGCGGCGCAGCGCCTCGCGCGTGTCGGCTACCAGCAACACAGCTACGCCGGACTGGCGCGCACGCTCAATGGTCTCGCCCGCGCCGCCTGGGATCTCCACGCGCCCGTGCTCCAGCAGCAACGCCCCCGCGCCACGCTCGATGGCGTCACGCGCATAGTCGTGCCCGTCGCCATGGACACCACGCACCGCGACGAAGCAGTCACCAGGATTCACGGCGCGCGAGTCATGCGCGAAGCCCTCGAATGAGGGGCGCACGCCGGGAGTGACAAGCTCGGCATCGGTGGCGGTGAGAAGGTCGTCAAGCACGATCATAAGGCGCATA
>DASVOW010000158.1:0-4399 GCA_036383155.1 Ktedonobacterales bacterium | reverse complement strand
GAGCACGGCGCGCCCGGCTTCTGTGGTGAGCGGATCGTGCTGGATGCCTAGCTCGTCAAAACGGTTTTGCCACCAGGCGAGGGTGTCGCGTCCCGTGACGCGCAAGGCGATGCGCGAGATGCTGCTGACGCCGGGGCGCAGGGGCACGGCGTATGGAATGTCGAAGAATGTCACTTCGGTGCCGGGATTGCCATGCTCATCGCCGTAGAAGAGGTGGTACGACGAGACGTCGTCCTGGTTGACGGTTTTCTTTACCAGGCGCAACCCGAGCGCCCGCGTATAAAAGTCGACGTTGTTAGCAGCCTGCGCTGTCAATGCTGAGACGTGGTGCAGTCCGGTCAATGTCATCTTTTCCATGGTTGGTCTCTCCAATGCGTGTAGGACTACAGCGGAAGGGTACCGCGACGACGTACAAGAACATTACCGCTGAGCATGCTGGAGCTTGCGGAGAAGGGCCAGAAGCTGCTGCCGCTCGGCACGCGAGAGGGTCGCGAATTGCTGCGCCTGGAACTGCTCTTGCGCGGGTACGACATCGTCGTGGAGCCGCCGACCGGCATCAGTGAGCACGAGCCGATTGGTACGTCCCTCGGGACAGCGGCGCAAGAGCCCGCGCTGCTCTAGCTTGTCGAGGAGCTGGGTGACGTTGCCCTGAGTGACGAGCAGGCGCTCTGCCAACTCCTGTTGGGTGATTCCTTCGTGTGCGCCGACGGTTGCAAGCACATCGAATTGGGCGGTGCTGACATCCCAGGCGCGCAGGTGGGCGCTGGTGAGCCGTATTTGACGCTCATAGAAGCGAGCAAGGCGTGCCCAGAGGGCGACACCTAAGCGGCGCTCGGAATGAGTATTTATTGTTGCCTCATTTCTGGTTTTCATTGGTTCGTACCGCTTGAAAGGATCGATTATCAGAATGTATATTGATACTTTAGCACTAAAGTTTAGTTGTGTCAAGATAGTGCTGACGGTGCGACGAGGAGGGTGGTTGATGCAGTTAGCCGCATTGGATGGGGATTGACCTAACCCCCTACCCCCTTCCCTTGGAGGGAAGGGGCTGTGAGGCGGGGCGGGTGGCGGTGGGCATGATTGAACTGGCTGTGGGTTATGCTGGCTCGATTGTGCTTGTTAGGCCGTGGTGTTCGAGGGCTTCGCGGTAGTGTTCGGCTAGCTCTTTCAGGCAGATGATCACTTGTGCCTGTCCGTTGGTGTGCGCTTCGAGCATGATCTGCACGGCGTCGTGGGCCGAGAGCGACGTGACCGTACGGAGCAGCGCCTCAACAACATGGTCCATCGAGTTGTAATCGTCGTTGTGCAGGATCACGCGGTATTTCGGCAGCAGCCGTAGCAGCTGCTGTACTTGATCTTCTGTGCGTGGGCTGGCAGCGCGCGGCTGTTGGTGACCGCGGCGCTGCCAGCCACGGAAAAAGGTCGCCATAGTCGTTCCATCCTCTGAGTCCGCATGCCGACTACTACTTTATCCAGCGCGTTTATTCAGCGCGGCGTCTGCCTCACTTCAATCTGGACAAAGCTGTAAGCGTTGTATCCGACGCGGCGTCTACCTCACTACAGGATAGACGAAAGCCGCATGCGTCGCGCCACACATAGGCACGAGCCTCATCTGAAACTCTCACCTCAGGCGACAGGCGACAGATATTGTGAGCCATGCTGGGCCACACAGCGTCGCGCACTTCCCTCGACGTGCGATACTAGAGAGCAACACCAGTACGCATGAGCGCGGAGCGGGAGCGTATCCACCGCCTCGCTCGCATCCGGGCGTGCGTAGATGCACCTGAATCTGCATTGCCCGGCTCGCGCGTCATATCCGTCATGCTCAAGAGGCTCGCGCATGGAACAGACGACACAGCTACGACCCGACGGCTACCCCAAAGCGACCTGGCGCCTAATTGTCGATGCCGGCCCGCGCACTGGCGCATGGAATATGGCGCTCGACGAGGCCATCATGCAGGCTGTCGGCACGGGCGAGGCTCCTCCGACACTGCGACTCTACCAGTGGGATCCGCCCTGCCTCTCGCTGGGAAAGCGCCAGCCGCTGAGCGGCGTCGATCTGGAAGGTTGCTGGCGCGATGGTGTCGACGTGGTGCGCAGGGCTACAGGAGGCTGGGCCATCCTTCACACGGATGAACTTACCTATAGTGTCAGCGCGCTGCCAACTGACCCACGCGCGGAAGGTGCCATCCTCGACGCGTATCGCAGGCTCAGCGCTGGCCTCGTCGCAGGGCTGCATCGCCTGGGCGTGCCCGCTGCCATGAATCCCGTCGATCCGTTTGGGGTGCATAATACCAGCGCCGCGTGCTTTGAGGTGCCATCTGCTTATGAGGTCACCATTGGGGAGAAAAAGCTGATCGGCAGCGCCCAGACCCGTCCGCAGGGGCGCGTGCTGCAGCATGGCTCGCTGCCACTAACCGGCGACATTGCTCGCGTCGTCAACTACCTCTGGTTCCAAACTGAGGATGACCGCACCGCCCTGGCCGAGCATCTGCGCGAGCGGGCCACGACGCTTGGGGATGTGCTGGGGCGCCCGGTCAGCTTCGAGGAAGCGGCTAAGGCTATCGCAGAGGGCTTTGCCGAGGCGCTCACGCTGGACTTTGAGCCGGGGAGCTATACCGACGCTGAGATGGAGGCTGCCGAGCGGATCGCTCAGGAGAAGGCCGATCAATTCGTTTCCGCGCTCGAATAGTGTTAGGTGGCGGTGAACAGAGAGGCATACATAGAGGGGCAAGCATGAGCAAAAAGCTGCGCGTGGGCGTGATCTTCGGCGGGCGATCCGGCGAGCATGAGGTGTCGGTGGCGTCGGCGGCGTCGGTGATGGAGGCGCTGGACAAAGAAAAGTATGAGGTCGTGCCGATTGGTATTACGCATGAGGGACGCTGGCTTGCGGGGGCAGACCCGCGCCGTATGATCGCGGGGGCGGCGATGGAAGTGTCGGGCGAGCAGGATGCAGATGTTACTGCTGTCACGATCACGGGCGACCCAACGCGCCGCGGTCTCGTGCCAGCGGATGGCGCGAGCGCTCCGGCCCCGCTCGATATCGTCATTCCGGTGCTGCATGGCACGTATGGCGAAGACGGCACGCTGCAGGGATTGCTTGAGATGGCGGGTGTGGCGTATGCAGGCTGCGGAGTGCTTGGCGCTGCGCTTGGTATGGACAAAGAGAAAGCCAAGATGGTGTTCCAGGCGGCAGGATTACCCGTCGTGCCGTGGGTGATCGCGCGGCGACATGAGTATGAGCGAGAGCCTGAGGCGCTGTGCGAGCGCATCGAGGCGCGTTTTAGCTACCCAATCTTTGTCAAGCCGGCGAATATGGGGTCAAGCGTGGGCGTGGGCAAGGCGCATGACAGGAACGAACTGCGCGACGTGCTGGCGACGGCGCTAGAGTATGACCGCAAGGCAATCGTCGAGCCGGGCGTCAACTGTCGCGAGCTTGAGTGCGCCGTGCTTGGCAACGACGAGCCAATCGCCAGCGTCGTCGGCGAGGTGGTGCCGAGCAACGAATTCTACGATTATCGCGCGAAGTATGTGGATAACGCCTCACGCCTGTATATACCGGCGGAGATGCCGCAGGCGCTGGCAGAATCGGTGCGTCGCATGGCTGTGGAGGCATTTCTGGCGCTGGATCTGAGCGGGCTGGCGCGGGTTGACTTCTTCCTGGATAAAGACACAAATCAGATCTACATCAATGAGGTCAACACCATGCCGGGCTTCACTCAGATCAGCATGTATCCCAAGCTCTGGGAGGCAAGTGGTATTGCTTATCCCGAACTGCTCGACCGCTTGATTCAGCTTGGCATCGAGCGCTATGCGGAGAAGCAGCGCAACCGAACCATTTACAGCGCGGAGGAGTAGGCAGTGGAGCAGGAGGCTAGAGACGCGATTCTCGCGCGAGCGCGTGATTTTGTGCGGCAGGAGCTGAGCGGTGACAGCAGCGGCCACGACTGGTGGCACATCGTACGCGTCGTCAGCCTCGTACGGGTGATCGCTCGCGAGGAGGAGGCTGATCCGTATGTGTGCGAGCTTGCCGCGCTGCTGCACGACATCGCGGACTATAAGATCGCGGGCGATGAGGAGAGCGGGCTGCGTCGCGTGCGCGGGTGGCTCGATGCGGAGGGGGTGGACGCGGCTGTTGCCGATCACGTGATGGAAATTGTCGGCACACTGTCGTTTGGTGGGGGCAACCGGCCACCAATGATGACGCTGGAGGGGCGCGTTGTGCAGGATGCCGACAGGCTGGACGCAATCGGCGCCATTGGCATTGAGCGGGCCTTCGCATTCGGCGGCTCGCGTGGGCGCGCGCTCTACGATCCCGATGAGGCGCCGCAGCAGTATGCCAGCAAAGAGGCGTATCGCGGCAGCGGCAGCTCGACTATCAACCATTTCCACGAGAAGC
>DASVOW010000157.1:0-2451 GCA_036383155.1 Ktedonobacterales bacterium | reverse complement strand
TTCCCCGAATGCCAGGGCAGCTGCATTGCTGATGCTGATCAGGTCATCGACTGATATCCACCAGCGGACACGCGAGATCACGATGCCAATGTCGGTTTTCCAGAAGTCGTCCGGGATTCTCGCGTTGCTGTGCAGGGCGTTCCCTACGAGCAGATCCACCACACGCGTGAGCGCTGGCTCGACCAGACGAACCGCCTCGTCCGTTCGGTGGTATTCGCCATTGGCAACGCCGATCAATAGTCTCAGGTCACGTTCAAGCGCGCTTGACTCGCTCGACTGGTTCAGGCCCTCGTGTTTGCACGGCTCTCCCAGCGCGGTGCCCAACTCCAGATAGCGCTGGTGCACCTGCGTGATGACATCCTGAACAAGCCGCTCATCAAAGAGAGCCATACGAGCCTTTCCTCTGTCTCTTTGAGATGCTTCTCTGAGACGATGGTCGCGTACAAAATCCCGTGTGGTTATAACGTAACTCACGTTAGTTGTCAAGTACAGGTCTCTTTGCTGCTCTCCTGCTCGTCGTAGTGCGATGCTGCATTCCAATGAAAACGCCCCCGCCAGCGATGTGACAGGGGCGCATGTGCCGCAATGTTTGTTGTGCTATGCGCTGTTGCTATGACTACGACTCTGGGCAGATGTAGTAGGTCGGCGGATTCGTCTCGGCGGGAATCTGCGAGGACATGTTGGATGCCTCACACGCCTGTCCACTCCACTTATGGGCGACGGGTGCGAGCAGCATCGGCGTAGTTGCTGAGACAGCCGGGACAAATGCAACCTCACGGTTTTGTGCTACCAGCCCCAGACCAAAGTTATATATTCCTGGCGTGGTTGGCGGTATCACCTGCACCTTGATGAGCGCGACACCTGTGGCGTCTGAATTGGCCCGGCGCACAGGCAATTCAAACGGCAGCGGACCATATGCGCCTGGGGCCGTCGGCGGAGCGGCTTTCTGCACCGCATCGACTACTGTCCCGGCTCCGCTGTTTGCGGCGAATGTTGCCTGAACGATCTCGTTATTGTCGCTTCCACCGCCACAACCGCTAGTGATCCTGTTTGGGCCGCTGTACATCCCGTCGCATGGATTCCAGCTATTGAGCTGGCCGCTATATGCGGTGAAGCTGGTGATGCTGACTTTCACTCCCTGTATCGTGATAGGCTGCTGGCCGATATTGCAGGCGATGAACGAAAGGCCGCCGTTGCGAAGATCGGGATTGACCAGCGCGGGTAAGAACTGGCCGGATGTGGATGGATCTCCGGCAAGCTTGAAGGGTGCGAGCGGCTCTCCAGGAGGCAATTGAAACGCCGGATATGTCTGAGCAGTGTCTGTCCTTACGATCAAGCCGTTTCCCAGATCGTAGGCGAAGGAAGGTTGCGAAGTCGGGAAGCCGCAGGCCGCCAATTGTGCGGCGCTGGTGGCAGTGGCTGTAGCTGTGCTGGTGGCGGTAGCCTGCGCTGTGTTGGTTGCTGTGTTGGTCGTCGTTGCCGTTGGCTGGCCGCCAGTCCCCAGTAAGTGCCGCTGGGTGAGCGCATAGAAGCCGCCGACGAGCAAGATGACGGCTGTCACGGCGACAAGTGTCTGCATCGTACGCCGGAATGGAGAAGGGCCACGCGGTGGGGTTCTCGTCGGTGTCGGCGATGACGAGGGCCAGCGTGAGGGCTGCGTCCGAAGGTCATTCATAGGTCTATTCACCTCTACAGTTGGCATGGAGGTCTGTATGGGAAAAGGAGCGGCCCGCAAGCGCATTCGCACACGTGCGAGGCTGTCATCAGCTCCTGGTGGCAATCTGTTGAGTGTGGCGAGCCCCTGCGTGATGTGTGTCTCGCGGTCAGCAGGTGCCCTGCCTGCTATGCGCGCCGTTATCTGCTCGTCGACGATCTCTGGCGCGAAAGGGTCTTGACCGTCGAAGCGAGTAGCAAATGGGTCGTGGCTCATCGGCTCCACTCCTCTCGCAGACGGCGCATGGCGCGTGAAAGCAGCATACGGGTGGCATCATCAGTCTTGCCCAACACTGCGGCGATCTGTGCGGATGGCAGCTCCGCGGCGAAGCGTAGCGCGATCGCCTCGCGCTGTTCCTGCGGCAGGCGGGCAACCAGCGCCGCAAGCTCGCGCAGCTCCTCGCTATGAAGCGCGCGCCATTCGGGATCATCCTGCTCTCCGGCCGGCCACGCCTCCACCTCGTCATTCTCAATGCCCTGGTCGACCACTGCGCCGCGCCGCTTGCGCATGCGATAAAAGTCTGCCGCGCGACGCCGTGCCACAGTGAGCAACCAGGGGAGATCTGGCGTGCTTCCCTCCGCGCTTACCCGCAGCGTGGTAAGGAAGACGTCCGCGAGTATATCTTCCGCATCGGTCAGGCTGGGCAGTCGCCGGCAGAGATAGCCCAACACGGCGCGCGAGTGCCGCTGGTAGAGTGCATCGACCTGCGCGCGTACGCTCTGCTCAAGGGCGCGATC
>DASVOW010000156.1:0-12071 GCA_036383155.1 Ktedonobacterales bacterium | reverse complement strand
GCAGTGCCGAGCTCTGGTATTGGATACACGTTGCGCAGGTGGCTGTCTTCGCCACGCTGGCGATCTTCGCCTTCGTGCGACTTGCCCGACACACGGCAAGCTTACGCGCGTCGGAGTAACGTTCACCCCACCGGTTCGCCTTCGCTTACGCCATGAGCAGCCCGATTCCAAGGGTCACGACACCAAGGCCCAGCGAGACGGCGCCCAGATAGAGCAGCCAGATGAACGCGTTTGGCCTCTTCACATCGTGCCCGGTTGCAGCGAAGAAGAATCCGGCGGGCATCAAGATCGCCGCTATGGGAATGGCGCTATGGGCAAGGAAGGCGAATAGCCCACTGAGGTGCGTCGCATCGGCGTAGATCTGGCTGACCAACGAGAGGATCACCAGCACGCCCGCATGAGCATGCCCCGCGCGAAAGAATGCTTGCTGAAACGGCGTCGTCGGCTGGTGGCCGCGCACGACGCGCAGCATGAACCACCCGCCGTATTCGATGGCGACGATGGCGAGCAAGAGAATCCCGGCAGTGCTGCGGGAACCAGACGAAAGAACCAGTGGCATATCAGACTCCTCCAGTGCATCTACCTCAGCCACCCCGACCTATCCGCGTCAGGCCAGGCACTGCTCCTTTCACTGTAGAGCACTTCGAGGAAGTTGTGATGTGCCGGAAGCACGATTCGTGGGCATAGATTGGCGGCCAACCGTCTATGCCAATAGTCGCTGTCACCTGTCCTTAGTCACAGGAAGATGAGCGCCGCCTTGTCGTCACGGTAGGCGCTCGAATACGAGCGTAACGCCGCCTAGCTGCTCGCGTGGAGATCGAACTGCCAGTCATTGCACCGCATGAAGTGGCCTTTTGGATACTCAACCTCGCACGCCCCGACCAGCGTGAAGCCGAGCTTGCGGCAGAGCGCATTCGACGGCGGATTATCGACGGAGGGGAAGGCGTGCAGGAATCGATGCTTCCCATCCGCCCGGGCTCTGGCGATGGCTTGTGCGGTCGCCATGCCCGCGATGCCCCGCCCTTGGAACGCTGGGAGCACAGACCACCCAGCCTCATAGACCTGCTCACCGCGCCAGCCGCGCTCCCAGTACCCGACAGACCCGACAGCCTCGCCCGTCGACTCGACGATGATCTTAAACATGCGATCTGTGGGGGAGTCCACCAGCCGCTCATAGCGAGCCTGACGCGCGATAAGCTGCTCGTGAGTCTCCGGCCCGCCGAGATGCTCCATCATCACCGGATCGCCTAGGAGCGCCTCAAGGAGCGGCAGATCACCCACGTCCCAGGGCTCAATGCGCACAGTTCTTTGGCCGGGCGTGCTACTCCGCGGCGTGCTGTTCGCAGGCATTCAGTCTCCTCGCTCATGCTGTGGGCACGCGGGTAGAGTAGCGCTCGCGCACCCCTCACCAGCCTCTATGACTCTGTGGTGTCTCTGCATCTACAACACAGTCTACCAGGGCATTCTTGACACCTTCTGTCAGGAACAGTGACAAGCGCTGCAAGTGAGGGATTCAGCATGTGCCAGGGGCAGCTAGATTTGCCATGCTTGCGCTCCCCTCTCCACGTCGAGATTATCCACGTCGAGATTCCCTACCGGCTCGCTCGCCACGGGAGGGGTAGGCTCCAGCGTGGGTGTGGTGAGGTAGCAGCGAAGAAACTCTTCAGCGTAGGGGAGCGCGTTCAGGAGCCCGACGGCGGATAGAATGCCGAGCACATAGCGACGCGAGGCCGGTGGACGACGCGGCCGAAGCCTGAGCTCCGGGCGTTCAGGACCTATCCCCAGGAGCGCAAGCGCTTGCTCCCAATTCAGGCATACGACCATCGAGAGCGCCATGAACGGGTTGACTTCGAGGAAGCTGTGGGCGTGCTGTTCACCCGGCGGCACCGTGCGCCGGGTCTCCGCGTAGTTGACGTCCCAGTAGGCCGTAGCCTCGTGCGCGACGAAGAACGAAGCCATGATCAGCAGGACAAGCGCGTTCACCTCAAAGAACAATCCCATGAGCACTGGGATGCCCGTCTCTGCCATCATGAGATTATGGATTAGCGACTCGCGTGGCCCGCTGGTCAGCTCGATCTTCGTGCGGCGGTGGAAGAGGTAGTCCGCGAAGCCAGCGGCCAGCCAGACCGGAAACACGACGTAGAGGAGATATCTGTGGGTCGCAACGCTCACACCTATAGTACGATGCGCGCCCGGTATCAGTCTGCTCACAGCCGCTAGAATGCTGCCACGTCCTTGGCGTCGTGGCAGGGGTATTCGGTACAGTGCGGGCGCGAGCATATTGCGCAAAGTTGACATGGGGCTCTCTCCTGCTCACGACTGGCTCGTTCGACACAAGCGGCACGGAGCAAGATGAGCCGCAACTTCTGTTCCACCTGGCCAGAGCGAGGTGGTGCCAGGGCACAACCAACGCCGCAGAGCGGTCTCCTACCGCTCGTCCTCATCCTCGTCGCTTGTGGCGGGAAGCGCTACGCCTGACTCTGAGGCGGTGAACTCATCCACCGCCTCGCGCATCGCCCGCACGCCTGCACCTCGTCCCGCGGCCAGTCGCTCGATCAGTGCGGTGCGTCGGTCGAGCGTGTCGAGCAGGTTCGCCTCCGGAATGCCGAGAATCTCCGCAAGCTCCGCCAGCACCTCCGGCGTCGCACCCATGAAGCCATCTGCAGTCTCGTCCCAGCACGAGAGCGGCAGCAGCGACACGCCGAAGTTTCGCGATATGGCGCTGGCGACGGGGTGATCGTCGTCATCATCGTCCTGGGCGGCGCTGGCGGTCTGCGGCGCGGATGGGCGCACGAAATTGACGGAGAGGAAACGGCGGCGCGGCGGCCAGATATGCCCGACCAGGCCGATGTTGACGATGATGCCCAGGCGGCGGATATCCTCGGCGGGCAGCCGCAGATCGCGCGCCAGCATCACCAGCACGTCCTCTATCGTGTCGGCATGACACGACGTGGCGATGGCATAGCCTTCCTCAGGCAGATGTAGCAGCTTGCGCGCGACGCGACCCCACATATAGATGCGCAGGTGATCGCTTACCTCATTGGCAAGCACAGCTGTCGTCTGTGGGTCCACCTGTTCCTTGAAGTCGAAATCCTCGTACATGCCGGTCGTGTAGACGAGCGTCGAGCCGGGCGGCAGGAAGCCCAGCAGCGCGTTGAGTGTCGTCGTCTTGCCGACACCCGGCGTCGGATCGGTCGGCCCGGAGACGATCAGCGACTGGTGGCGCTCGACGAGCAGCCAGAGCAGCGCGGCGGTGCGAGCATCCAGGCTGCCAAGCGCGACTAGCTGAGCGACCGAGAGTGGCCGGTCGGACTCGTAGTGCCACATGCGGCGGTGATAGGGACTGCGCGGATCGAACATGTGCGTGCTCACTCTCGATCAGGCTCCGCATCGTCCACGGAGCACAGGGATGGAATTGGGATTACGTGGGAGAGACATTCTCCTGCTCAGGATGCTCCTCTTGTGCGCCCTGCGCTGGCTTCTGCACTGGCTCCTCCAGCGACCGCTCCGGCATCTCCACACCGCCCGGCGCCTGGATCATCGTCTCCCCAGCACCAGCGGGCCGTTGTGATGGCGTCGCCACCTGCTGCGGCTCCAGGGCTGGGGCTTGCTGCGACGGCGGGAAGAGCCAGAAGGGCAGCGCCGTCCAGTTCACCGCGAGCAGGTGCGGCATCGCCTCCTCGCCAAACGCCAGCACACTGATCGACGCATTGCCGATAGCGACATGGTGAATGGTATCAATCGACATATGGCTGTAGTGTGCCACGATCAGCTTGACGACATCGGCATGCGCCACCAGCACGATATAGTTGCCCAGCGAGGGATCGCGCAGGATATCCTCAACGGCGGCCACTGAGCGCTGCTGCACGGTGGCGAGACTCTCCACCCCCTCCGGCGGCTCGGTCGGATGCGCCACGAACGCCTTCCAGCGCGGGTCCGTCCGGTTGACTTCTTCGATCTTCCGGCCCGCCCAGTAGGCTACATCGGTATCCATCAGGCGCTCGTCCGCCTTAACCGGGAGCGCCCAGCCGCGAGCGATGATCTCGGCGGTCTCGCGCGCGCGTTCCAGTGGGCTGGAGATGACTGCACTGAGCGGTAGACCGGAGAGCGCCACGGCTGCGCGCTGTGCCTGGCGGCGTCCCTCGTCGGTGAGCGCCACGCCAGGAAGCTGCCCCGGCAGGCGTCCCTCCACGTTAAAGGTCGTCTGTCCATGCCGCACCAGCAGGATCAGCCGCGCGGGCTTGGGCGGCTCCTTGGGCTGGCTACCGTCCTGAGCGGCGAGCGGCTGCGCGCCGTTGGGCGAGACCGCCGACGCCGGATCTGTCTGGGCCGATTGTGAAGCTATCGAATGTGGTGATGTATGATCCATGAGCCGTTTCACGAGGCCGCGCCTGCTGCGAGGTTGCGTCAGATACACGCACCAGATGCGCCAGACGCGGCGGTGTGTAGAGAATTGACTGTACGCGACAGAAAGCATGCGGGGCGCCCGTGCCAGCAAAGAAGCCAGGCGGAGCAGCACCCGCAATTCTAACGCTGTGGCGTATTGTAGCAGCGCCCCCACAAGAGGCGCTAGATGCCCGATACGCCTCACTCGCTGGCGACAGCCGGCTGTGGCGTGGTGGGAGCAGCGGGTCCAATCCATACGGTCTGGACGTTCACAAACTCGCGAATGCCGAAGGACGAAAGCTCGCGCCCGTAGCCACTGTGCTTGACGCCGCCAAACGGCAGACGCGGATCCGAGGCGGTCATGCCATTGATGAAGACAGCGCCCGACTCGAGGCGTCGCGCCAGTTGGCGCCCCCGCGCGACATCCTGTGTCCAGAGATTGCCGCCCAAACCAAAGATCGAGTCGTTGGCGAGCGCTATGGCATGCTCGGTGTCGCGGGCGCGGATCACGGCTGCCACCGGACCAAACGTCTCTTCGCGGAAGGCGGGCATCTGCGGCGTCACGTGCGTGAGAATGGTTGGCGGATAGAAGGCGCCGGGGCCGTCCATCGGCTTGCCACCGAGCGCCACCTGTGCGCCCTGCGCAATGGATTCGCGCACCTGACGGTCGAGCGCATCGCGTAGGTCGGCGCGCGCCATTGGGCCCATCTGCGTGGCGTGATCGAGCGGATCGCCCATGCGAATCGCTGACGCCGCCTCGACAAATTTCTGCTCGAAGGCATCGGCGACCGCTTCGACGACGATGAAGCGCTTGGCGGCAATGCAGCTCTGGCCGGAATTCTGGAAGCGCGCCCGCGCCGCCATCTGGGCCGCGCCATCCAGGTCCGCATCGTCCAACACGATGAAGGCATCCGAGCCGCCAAGCTCAAGCACGGTCTTCTTGAGGGCGTGGCCGCTGGCGGTGGCCACGGAGACGCCGGCTGGCTCGCTGCCTGTGAGCGTGACGGCGGCGATGCGCGGGTCCGCGATCAACCGATCTACCTCGCTCCCCGGAATGAGCACCGTGCGCAGCGATCCTTCTGGGAAGTCGCTCTCACGGAAGATGCGCTCGATAGCGAGTGCGCAGCGAGAGACATTGGAGGCGTGCTTGAGCACTGCCGTGTTGCCTGCCATAAGCGCGGGCGCGGCAAAGCGGAAGACCTGCCAGAACGGATAGTTCCACGGCATCACCGCCAGCACGACCCCGAGGGGCACAAAGGAAACGTAGCTGGAGGTGGCATTCGTGGCGACCGGCTCATCGGCGAGGAAGTTTTCCGCGTTGTCGGCGTAAAACTCACAGTTCCAGGCGCACTTCTCTACCTCGGCCTCGGCCTCGCCAATTGATTTGCCCATTTCCAGGGTCGCGATGCGCGCCAGCTCGGCTTTGTGCTCGCGCAGATAGGAGGCAACGCGGCGCATGCTCGCAGCGCGCTCGGCGTAGCTCTGTTCACGCAATTGCAGGTAAGCGCGGCGTGCCTGATCGAGTGCGACATCGATCTGTGCCTGGGTGTATGGCTCGAATGTCTCGATCAGCTCGCCAGTAGCGGGATTGATGGATTGGATGCTCACGGCAGTATTCCGCCCCTTATCGCTGCTCAGTCGCTTTATCTACATCCCTACATTCAGGGTCCTCTCAGCATCGTACCACGTCCGACAACACAGCGGAGCAAACGGATAAGCAAGAAACACCCCGCCGCACATTACGGCGCGCAACTTGCTGCTGGATGTGAGATCGAACTGTATCAGTCGCCTGTGCGTCGCGTTAAAGGAGCAGCACAGGACATGCAGGCAGAGAACATGCAATGGAGTATAGAGCGCGTGGACAGCCGAGCTCGCGATAGCGCCGGTGTGCACGCGAAAGGAGGAAGGCTGATATGCCAGATCAAGTGACATTTGCCGCGCAGAAGCGTGATGTGTTGGGCAAGGCCGTCAAGCGCCTACGCCGTGAGGGCTTCATTCCCGCCAACATCTACGGCCACGATCGGCCCTCAGTGCCGGTCCAGGTGAACGCGCACGATTTTGAGCTGTTCCTGCGCAGACACGCCGCAACGACTCTGCTGCGGCTTAGTCTCGACGGTGGCGGCGCTCCCGAAACCGCACTCGTGCGCCACATAGAACGTGAGCCGGTGACCGGAAACATTCAGCACGTGGACTTCCTGTACGTGAGGCTAACGGAGGCGATCAAAGCGCGCGTCCCCGTGCGGCTGGAAGGCGAGGCGCCGGCGGTGCGCATCCGCGACGGTATACTGCTCCAGCTCTTAGACGCCGTCGAGGTGGAGGCACGGCCGACCGATCTGCCGCCCGCGCTGACGCTCGACGTGAGTGGGCTGGCGGAGGTCAAGGCCACGCTGTATGTGCGCGACATTCCACTGCCACCGGGAGTCAAGCCGCTGACCGACCCGGATGAGCCAGTGGTCAAGGTCGAGCCTGCCCGTGTCATCACGGAGGCAGTTCCCGCTCCTGAGGCCGCGCCCACTGCGCCTGCGCCCGCCCCGGAAGGCGCACCTGCGGAAGAAGGCTGATCGCGCACCTGAACATGCGAACACTGGAGGCGAGAGCGACGACGATGCGCTCTCGCCTCTTTTCTTTGCCGTCAGGCAAAGCCGGCTCGATGGAGCGAGTGGGATGGCAGCCGCGGTGATCCGCATACACCTCTGGCCGCAGGAAGCATACGAGTCAAAGAGCTTCAGGGATATGTTTATTGCCGGGTCCACCCTGGATCGGTTGGAGGATTGAGCTCGACGTCGGGCTCCTCCCAGTCAATGATGCGGCGGGTCACTGGGCTGGACGTCACGATGGTCGAGATCAGGGGCCCGTGCGCGCCTAACCGTTCATTGAAGGCCTCCAGGTGCTGCATTGACGAGACGGCGACCTTGAGGAGAGAGCAATGACTCCCACTCAATTTATGCATCTCCAACACTTCGGGGAAGTCATCCGGGCTGCTGGTTTTCAACAGGCACTTTCCAGGGTCACAGCGCAATTGGATCATTGCCAGCAACGGAAGACCTACCTTCGCCGGGTCTATCTGCGCGCCGTAACCGGTGATGACGCCCGCTGCCTCCAGCTTCCGCACACGCTCGGCTGCCGCTGGAGCAGATAGCCCCACACGTCGCCCCAGCTCGTTGTAGCTGAGACGTGCGTCACGCTGAAGCTCGCGCAGAATCCTCCAGTCAGTGGCATCGAGCGATCTTTCTGGTTGTAATGCCATATGCCGAATCTCCCTTTCGTTTTCGGATAATTGTAGCATATCCGTTTCTATCTTCCATTCATTTGCGCGTTCTTTCCTGTTACGATTCGTGCGTGACTGACGATGTAATCGGCGACAGGAGAGTGGATAATGGTTGAGCAACAACTCTTTGCCTCGATAGACGCCAAGCCTCGGCGCGCTGCCCTCGCCATGCTGGCCCTTGCGACCACGATCGCCAGTGTCGGCCTTGCTGCCGGCGGCACGGCAGGCACTCTCCTTGCCGAAAAGATGGTGGGTACTGACGCGGCTGCCGGCTTGTCAGTCGGGTTGCTCGTTGCCGGATCAGCCGTGACGGCACTCGTGATCTCACGCCAGGCTGGCCGCATTGGATGGGGACGGAGCCTGATGCTCGGCTACGTCCTCGGCGCAATCGGTGGGATGCTGGTCATTATCGCTGCCATAGCAGGCAGCTTTGGCGTCCTGCTCGTGGGGAATATTATGCTGGGCGCCGCCAATTCCTCTGTGTTTCTGACACGCTATGTGGCGGCAGAGGTTGCCGGCGAAGCCGGACGGGGACGGGCGCTCGGAGCTATCTACTTTGCCACCGCTATCGGTGCCGTCGCAAGTCCAAGTCTGCTTGGGCCAGGCGGCGCGCTGGCACACGCGATTGGGCTACCGCCATTGAGTGGTCTCTACATGATCGCGGTGGTATCCTCCACTGCTGCCGCGCTGCTTGTCGCAGCCATGTCGCATCCTGCCATGCCGTACATTGGAAACGGTGCAGCATTGTTTGGCCCCAGCAGCAGCGCTCATGTGGCACTGCGCGAGATCGCCTCCGGGCTAAAGGCAATACCCCCAAGGATCGCGCTTGTTGTTCTAGCCACATCGAATCTCATCATGGTGGGAATCATGGCAATTGTGCCGGTCCATATGGCGGCCATGAGCAACAGTCTTCAGATCACTGGAATGGTCGTCTCCGTCCATGTAGCGGGGATGTTCGCCCCTTCGCCGATCACAGGGTGGCTGGCAGATCGCGTCGGTCCGGTGCCCGTAGCGCTGACAGGCATCTTACTACTCACCACGGCAGGCGCCACGGGCATATTTATCGGCCAGCACGACGCCTTCTCCATGGGCCTCATGGTGATAATACTCGGGCTCGGCTGGAACTGCGGCGCGGTCGGTGGAAGCGTTCTCCTGGCAGCGTCGGTGCCAGGTGCCCTTCGCCCACATATCGAGGGCATCGGCGAGGTGACGATGGGAGTCGCCGCCGCTATGGGAGCCCCGATTGCCGGGGTCATCGCGGCGCACGGAGGGATTCCCGCGCTCTCCATGACCGGCGCGTCCGTCGCACTCTTCGTGCTGGCTTTCGTTTCTCAGGCGATGCGGCGCGGACTGGGCCGCGGAAGCCTATCCTGAGGACAACGCCGCGTTCCGAGCCGCATGGCCAGCTTTGCTCTGTTCTTGCGACACACAGCCGCTGGACCGTCTCTCGCCGGGCATGCTGATGCGGGCTCCCGTCCAGAAGAAAGCCTGCCGCGCTACTGACCGAAGATTACAAGGGGGCGAGAACTGCTGCAGTTCTCGCCCCTCTCTATGCCTGCATCGCCGACTCTTGACAAGTCGCTTGTTTAGTGCTAAACACATATCCATGAAGACACCCGCGATAACCAGGAGCGAGTGGCTGCGTAAGCCCTCCGTCATCAGTTGGCTGCGGTTGGCGCGCGTCCATCAGAAGGTGAGCCGCGCCACAACGGAGTTCATGCGTGAGTATGGCTTGAGCATGGCACAGTTCGACGTGCTGGCACAGATCAGCGCGACAGATGGTTGTACGCAGCAGGAGCTGGCCGATCGCCTCTTTGTGACCAAAGGCAACATCTCGCAGTTATTGGAGCGCCTTGAGCAGCGCGGACTGATCCGTCGCAAGCCCCAAGGGCGTGCCTACCGGCTGTATCTCACCGACGAGGGGCAGTCACTCACAGCCAAAGCCATACCCACACAGGAGGAGTTCATCGCCCGTCTCTTCGGCGGCCTCTCCTACGACGAGCAAAGCCAGCTCCGCCACCTGCTGCACCGGCTCGACCACGAGCTTGCGCACGAATTGGAGCGAGACTTCGAGGGTTGATCTCGCATGATCAGCGGCGGCTGACTCATCATGACACGCGGCAAGAGCGGACAAAAATCTCTCCCGACCTCTGCGCGATTCTACCCAAAATTGGGTAGAAACCAGGTAGAAGTTCAGTCATAAACATAGCAAGAAGGCTGATTTCTTCTGTCACAAGCCGCCACAATAGACTGAGGTAGATAGCGCAAGACGCGGTTTAGCCATAAACAAATGGAATGAGGCCGCTTGACAACGGCGACGAGCACTCGGCATAAAACCGAAAAGCGCCACCCTAACTTTGGGGTATATAAGTTTAGAAGTAAACAAAGGACTTCGATGATTCTGGCAGCTACCATCTCTATTTCGGCAAGAGCACCGGCCAGTCCGGCTTGGTGATTACCTTCCTCGAGTGGCCCGGCGCGCCGAAAGGGCATCCCGGCATCGGCGGCACGCATCATTTCGCCTTACAGGTGACCAAGCGGGACAGTCTGCTCAAGTGGAAGCGCAGCCAAAGCGATCTTGGCGTCGCCGTGGATGGCCCGCTGGACCGACACTACTTCACCTCAATCTACTTCCACGACCCTGACGGCACGATCCTGGAGATCGCCACGCGCGGCCCCGGCTGGACCATCGACGAAGCACCCGACGCCATTGGCATGGAGTTCCGCGAGCCGCCTGCAGAGATGCTGATCCGCAACCGCGACGAAGCGCGCATCACGGCAGAGACCTGGGCGGAGCCTGTCCGACAGATCACGCCCGATATGGCCCTGAGCGCGAGTATGCACCACATCACCGCCATCGGCAGCGACATCTAGCGCACACAAGCGTTCTTCGGCGAGCTGTTGGGCATGCGCCGCGTCGTGCCCATTACTCGTGGACCCGCTCGCGGATCCATGGCGTACCCTCCGGCAACGCCTCTTGCATCGCCGCTCCTAGCTCGTCGAAGCGCGGGATGTCGTCGCGGTAGACCACCCATGCCCGATGCAGCCCGCGCTCGCCCACGCGCTTATACACTGTCAGGCTCACCGACGTGCCATTCTTGAACAGCTCTTCCTTCACCTTCGCCACGCCGCTCCAGGGGATGCTCGCTGGCTCGCCGCCGCGCTCCGTGCGAGTGATCCCGCCCTCGTCGAGCCTGATAGTGAAAGGCATCGGCGCGACAATGCGCAGATACCACACAAAACACCCAATGAACACTACCCCGATGATTGTGCTCACCACCATCGGAGCGCCTTGCGTGAGCGCGATGACGAAAAACACTGCCGCCGCCAGCGCAACGCCGATGCCCGTCAGAATGCGCTTGCTCAGGCTCACGCCGGGGCTCACCCACTCACACCCCCCTACAATCGGGCCGTTTGACCCCATCGAACTCTTCTTCCGCCCACCGGCAGACGATTCGATGCTCTCCGCTGTCTCCATCGTCGCATCCTATGATATCTGTTGAAATGACAGTTGATAGCTCATTAGAGCTCCTATGGCTGGCTCTCGCCTGGTGCCGCAGGCGCGCCTCGTATGCAGCCTTCATTGTATCAGCACCCCCGCCGCCGGGCAAAGCGATCTCACTCGACGGCCATACGTGACAGGCGATGATGCCAGTAAAATGGGAAAAAATGAGCAATCTTCCCCATCATCTCTCTGTTACTAGAGCACAACGCGAGGCACACCTTGTGCGTATATATTATGGTAAGCACGATGAATCGGAAGGGCGTGTACTAGACGCTTGCCGGGCCGCTTGCAAGGGATATGTGGGTCGAGCATCTTGTAATACGGCGCAAACATCGTATAATGTGTAGGTAGGATCTTGATGCAGCGGTTGTGCATCGGTCGATTGCTTTAAGCGTCGGATCGCTTCGAAATGCGATTCTGGCGCGAGGGTGCTGGGATTGCGGAAGGCGCGGCGACGCGCTGAGAGATACGATGTAGACGCCTGCTCGTCGGGACAGTCACACGATTACTCGCCGCATACCCAGCTTTTTTTCTTGTAAACTTTCGAGATCCGCCACAACGCGCAGAGCGAGCGGAATCTCCAGGAGGATAGTTTGGTGGGACTTCTTGAGCGGTTGGGTCTGCCAACTGGGCGAGCCACGAAGATTATCGATGGCCTGCATCCGGAGCAGCCTCATACAAGCGGGAATACGCCAAAGCCCGATATGCTGCCTCTACCCGCTGGCGAGGATGGTCAGCGCACCCATACGAAACGCAACGTACTGGTAGCAATCACCGGGCATGACCTTGACTGCGAAACAGTGACAATGGCCTGCAACATCGCCAAGATGAAGAAAGCAGGCGTTTACGCGATCTATGGCATCGAGGTGCCGCGCAAGCTGGCCATCGATGCGGAGTTGCCCCAGGAAACTG
>DASVOW010000155.1:0-2882 GCA_036383155.1 Ktedonobacterales bacterium | reverse complement strand
ACCTCGCAGGTGGCGGCACTGGTGATGATTACGCCGGTGGCATTGCTATGGAGCCCGCCGACACACGTCCCGTCGTTCAAGGCGATTGGGGCAGTGGCGGTGCTTGGTATCGCGGGGACGGCAGTGGCCTACCTGCTCTATTTCTGGCTGATCGCGCATGTTGGCGCGACCCGCACGGCAATTGTCACCTACCTGCTGCCCTTTACGGCGCTGCTCTGGGGCGCGCTGCTGCTCAACGAGCACATCTCGCCAAGCGCCATCGCCGGGCTGCTGCTCGTGCTCCTTGGCACGCTGATCACGAATGGCACGTTGAACAGGCTCCTGCGCCGGCGCAACGCAGCCACGGCTACACAACCTGTAGTCGACACATCCGCCAGTGCGCCTGATAGTCAGGCGTCGATGGCAACGCGGAACTGAACATTGATAGCATGCACCTCACCCGGCGATCCCAGCGATGGAAGAAAGGCACGCACCGACAATGGCTCTCACCACCGATGCCTCTGACATTTCGGACACCTCGCATCCGGTCGCCATGACCGCTCCGGCGGGGCCGACGCGGGCGCGCGTCTACGGCATCCTCGTGGTTGGCATTGTCAGCATCGCGATGTCGGGGATCTTCACCCGGTGGGCACATGTACCGGGTCCGGTGTCGGCGTTCTATCGCGTGGCGGTCGCGGAGATCGTTCTGGCGCCGGTCTTTCTGCGCTCCATCTCGCGTGGCCCGGTGACCTACGACCGGCGCGTCTGGCTGCTGGCGCTGGCCGCGGGCGTCTTCTTCATGCTCGATCTGGGGATATGGAATACGTCGCTTCTGCTCACGTCCGTGGCAAATGCGACGCTGCTCGGCAACGACGCGCCGATTATCGTGGGCCTCATCGCGCTGCTGTTCTTTCACGAGCGACTGCGCACGTCGTACTGGCTGGGCATGGCGCTCGCGGTCGCCGGTATGGCCGTGATCGTCGGGCCGGACGTCTTGGGAGCGTCACACGCGGATTTGGGCATAGGCGACGCGCTGGCGCTGACGGCGGGCGTCTCATACGCGATGTATCTCACCGTTACCCAGCGGGTGCGGGCGCACATGGATACGCTGGCCTCACTCTGGATTCCCGGCGGCGTGGCGATGGTCTTGCTGCTTATCTACTGCCTCGTAACACATCAGGCGCTCTGGGGCTTCTCGACTGGCACGTGGCTTTCGCTCGTCGGCGTCGGCCTGGTCTCACAGGCGCTCGGCTGGATGTCGATCAACTATGCACTGGGTCACCTCCCTGCTTCCGTCGTGTCGGTGACGCTGCTGGGCCAGCCGGTGCTGACGGCGATCCTCGCCGTGCCACTCCTGCACCAGCCGATTGGTCCAACGCTGATGCTCGGCGGCACAGCGGCGCTCGTGGGCATTTACCTTGTCAACCGTGGGGCGCAAGGGTAACCCTCTGCTTGACAGAAAAGCGTTGTTCCCGCACAATAGCACACAAGAGAGGGGCTAGCGCGCGAGAGGACAGCAGGATATGGCGGAGATCGTACCCAGCCTACCAGGATACAGTGAGTTTCGTTGCTCCGCCGAGCACTGCCGCAACAATGGGACGAGCGAATGTCGCACTTGCGGCAAACACTTCTGCGATTGGCATATGCTGCGCACCCGCCTGGAAAACACCCACATCGGCGGCATCACCATCGAGGCATGCGCCGACTGCACCAGCCGCGCCGTCGCGCTCTACACCAGCCAGGGCGCCTATGTATCGAGCTGGCACAGGAAATCCGCCACCACGACCGGCGGACCACGGACCGAACCGTAATGCGCGCTGATCTCGCTCTCCTCCGGCTGCACGTCGAGGCTGTCTGGCATCTCACGCTCCCCGACATCCACAACGGCGACAATACGCTGCCCGAAACTGTGCAGCCAACATGGGCGCTCTATCTGGCGCGCTTGACGGATGGGCAGCAGGTCCGTCTGTGGCGAGCCGACGTAGCAGAGACGGCGCGTAAACATCTGCTGGCGCGTGCGGAGGCGGCGCTCGCCCTCTCGCCTGACGACTCCATAGTAGATGAGCGTATCAGCCGCGAGGTGGCGCTGGTCCGCCGTGAGCCACCCCGGCTCGATAGCCAGGCCGCGAGCCTGATTGCTCGCAGGCTCACCGGCGACGACAGGGAGTTGCTCAGCCGGCTCACACAGTATGTTGACTATTATCTCGGCGAGGAATGCGCGCCCGTCTTTATCGTGGTGGAGGATGGCCGGATCGTGTGCATGGCGCATAGCTCCCGCCGCCGGGAACACGCGTGTGAGCTTGGCATCGACACGCTGCTAGATGCACGACGGCGTGGATACGCGCTGGCGGCGACGGTACTCTGGGCCGAGGCGGTAGCGGCTGAAGGACGCGAGCCGTTCTATAGCGCGCTGGCTGAGAATAGCGCCTCTCTAGCCCTGGCACACGCCGCTGGATACCGCCCCTTTGCGCATGGAGTATCGGTGGAGAGCTAGCGGGCACCTGGACTCATACGCGCTGGCCATTGCGAGCAGACTATTATGACAGGGCGTGAGCGAGCGCGCGAAGGAAGAGCTCCACATCGGTGACGAGGCCCATTGCCTGCGCCGTGCCGCGATCGGCCAGCTTGGTCACGACGGCCGGGTTGATGTCCACCACCACGCTGCGAACTGAGGCGGGCAGGAGGTTGCCTGTGGCGATGGCGTGGAGCATCGACGCCGCCATAATCGCCACCTCGACGCCGCGAACCGCCTGCCGCATGCGTCCCTGCGCCTCCATGCTATCGGTGATGACGCCCGGCATCGGGCCATCGTCGCGAATCGAGCCGGCAAGCACCAACTCGACGCCGTGATCCAGCGCGGCGGCGACGATACCGTCGCCCAGGAGTCCTTTTTCGCGGGCGGC
>DASVOW010000154.1:0-2258 GCA_036383155.1 Ktedonobacterales bacterium | reverse complement strand
AGCTCAAGCGACTTCTCGCGCTCGGTGGCGCTGGCTCCGTAGGGAAGGGTGGTGGCTGTGCTGTCTCGATTTGCTGCAGGCATTGTCTGCTGTCTCCTCTCATGCCGTCGCTCGCTCTCGCGGGGCAGAGACGGCCCGCCACATGGCGTGTGATCGTGTTCAGGTTGTGCCGTGTTGGATCGGCGAATGGATAGTGGAGTAGGCTGGCCACCACCAGATAAATCGAACGATTGTACAAATTGTACGTTGCGTTTGTGGCAGCGTCAATAGCCCGTAGGAGTGTTCTTTGCGTCTCCGGCGAAACCGGAACCCGTCGCGCCCTTGTATTGTTATGCCCTCGGCATGTCACTCCTGAAGACGATGGTTGTGTGACGCCGGCTGCCAACATACGCCAAAGAGGCTATCTGCATGCCCTCGCTATTCCCAATAGTGGGGGCTGCTGTCTGTTGCTAGGATGCGCCTTCCTCGCCCTGCTTGGGCTTCTCAACCTGTGCCGTGATGCCAAAGGTATCCATGATTTCTTGGGCATGCGAGCGCTCGTGGTTCAGCAGGCTGCGCAGGATGCCGCGCACGCTGGGCGCATGTCGCGGCTCTTCCTCTTCCTGCGTTGCGCCATCCTCACCATGGCGCCGCGCCAGATCGGGAATGCGTCGCGTCGCCCACTCAGCACCCCCGGACTGTCGCGCACTGGCGATCAGGCGTGTGTTGGCGGACTGGAGCGCGCTGAGTATATCGTCGCGCGTGAGGTTGCGGAAGCGTTTTACCGAGCGAGCGTTGAATCCATCCACATCTTGCAGGGCTCCTGACAGAACGGGCGGCAATGAGCGTATCGCGCTGATCTCGAAGACCGCGATAGCCCACTCATCCCAGGCAAGGATGTGGGACAGCACGTCGTGGATCGAGCGCCCGCCGGATAGTGCCGGTTCGCGCCAGCGATCGTCTTTGATCTGATCGGCCAGCGTCAGCGTTGTCAGCCGTTGCTCGCGTAGCTGTTGGAGCAGATCGTCGCTCTCCATCTCCACATCCTCTCCTAGACTACATTACCTCGCGTAGTCTCTGCGCCTATATCTCGCGGCGCCCTTCGAGTGCGCGGCCAAGCGTCCCCTCGTCAGCATATTCGAGGTCGCCGCCGATGGGCAATCCACGCGCCAGCCGCGTCACCTTGAGGCCAGGACGTGTCAGCAGTGGCGCGATGTAGGCGACGGTATAATCCCCCTCGTAGTTTGGGTTCGTCGCCAGGATGACCTCGCACACAGCCTCGGGGTGATTGCCGTTACTGCCCGACGCTGGATTGACACGCGTCACCAACTCGTCGATCCGCAGATCGCGCGGCCCAATGCCCTCCACCGGCGACAATGCGCCGTGCAGCACATGATAGACGCCCTTAAACGCGCCCGTCTTCTCCAGGGCCAGCACGTCGAGCGGCTCCTCCACGACGCAGATCACCCCACGGTCGCGCTCGGGATTGGCACAGATAGGGCAGGGGTCGGTCTCTGTAATGTTGAAGCAGATCGAGCACTGAATGATGCTTTCCTTCACGCGCACGATTGCCTCTGCCAGCCGTCGCGCCTGATCGGCCGGGCTGCGCAGCAAAAAGAAGGTGAGCCGCTGTGCCGTCTTGGGGCCAATCCCCGGCAGCTTGGCAAGCTCTTCGATGAGCGCCGTCACCGGCGCCGCTGTCGTCTGCATGTGTTATCCAGTGCCATCTCTACTCTAACGATGCAAGATACGATGGCGGCTTTTAAAGCGATAAAGATCCGCGACGTGCTGCAAGGCGATTAGAAGCCAAAGCCTGGGGGCAGCTTCATGCCACCCATGGCGGCGCTCATCGACTTGGCCGACGCATCGGTCACCTGATTGAAGGCATCCTGTAGGGCGGTCAGGATCAGGTCCTCGAGCATGCTGACATCCTCGGGGTCCACCACTTCCTGGTCCAGCTTGACTGCCGTCACCTCGAATTTGCCCGTCATCGTGACACGCACCGCACCTCCGCCAGAGGTTCCCTCATAGGTGCTGTTTTGTAGCTCTTCCTGAGCCTTGAGCATCTTATTTTGCATCTGCTGAAGCTGCTGCAGCATCTTCGGATTCATGCCCATGAACGAGGGCTCCTTTCGGTTTGGCTCGGTAAAAGAAAGTGCGGGATCGGCTGACAGCGCCGGCCTCCACAGTGTTCGCACACCCGTGTATTATACGATATCCGCGCGGCCTCCTCACGGGCGGAAGCAAGTGGTATTCCAAGGCAAGCGTGCCAACAAGAG
>DASVOW010000153.1:0-9923 GCA_036383155.1 Ktedonobacterales bacterium | reverse complement strand
AGACTCGCGTACGCAAATGAAGCGGAAATAGCCCAACGCGCCGCAACACTCATCCATGAGCGCCTCACACACAAAGCAGCTGAGTGAGTATGCCGTTCACGCGAGCGCCCCTGCTGAGCGCATCATCCCAGCGAAGAAAGGTGGAAGCGTGAAAGAGCCACGGCGTCAACACACGCTGTCGTGCTTAGTGACTCGTCGCTAGCGCGACATCCCCCACAAGCTCCTGAATTTCGCGCAGCCGGCGTTCGGCACGCTCGACATTCTCCAGGGCCTGCGCCAGGATACGCTCCTCCAATGAAGGAAACGTCTCCTCGATGTCGGGATCGATCTTGCCCAGCAGCTCAAGTGCGCGCGTGAGTTTGTCGTCCAACACGGAGGTCATCGCTTTGTCACCTCAACCCTGGTAATGGGGCCTGTCGCGGCCAGATACATCTACGACGCATCACAAACGACGATTCTTAAGGGGTTGGCATGGCTTCAACCCGGCACCTATAGCAAAAGGCGCGGCACTCGTGACATTCCCTACTAGCATGTACTGTGCCTACTGGTAGGCTGCGAATTGCGGGGGTAGCAATCGAATGCCATCTTCTCAAAGCCATCTTCTATTGTACGGCTGCACCCTTCGAGCCGTCCACCCCAGTACGCAGACACATCCAAGAGTGTGACGCGTCCAGTCATATCTACGGGGTAATGATGGCTGCGGTTGCCGGTTCCATCAACAGTATACGTTTGACCCGCCCAGACGCTCACACCCCAGCCCAAAAGTCTCCAAGTACTGCCATTACCAGCGCTCCAGCACCACGATCAGGCGCTTCGCGCGGCCCCATCACCGCCGCTGCCCTGCTGCGACGCGGCACTGAGAGGCGCCTCAGCCAGCCGCACGTCGCTATCGAGGGCGCGCTGGAAAAACGCCGTGACACGCGCGCAATAACCTGGACGATCCAGGAAATAGGTGCCGCAGTGTTCGGCGCCTTCTCCGATCCACAGTTCTTTTGGCTGCCTCGCTGCCTCATACACCTGCTTGCCATGCTCGAACGGAATCGTCGTGTCGGCAGTCCCATGGATTACCAGGATCGGGCGCGGCGCGATAGCTGCCACCTCACGCACCGGCTCGACATCTCTCCCTCGGTAGCCGGCAATTGGCGGCAAGAAATAATCCGCCACCAGCGCAATTGGGCGACCTGACACGCGTAGCACACGCGACACATTGTGCGCCACGACATCCAGGTGACTGGCGAATGGACTATCGGCGACGACGGCGCGCACCTCCTGGCGCTTGGCACTGCCCATAATGGCGATGGAGGCGCCCATCGAATAGCCAATGACGCCGATCTGCGCATCCTCGACACGCTTGTGCACATAATTCAGCGCACCATAGAAGTCCTGCATCTCCCGGTAGCCAAGCGTGACCGGCGCGCCGCGACCCGTTCCATGCCCGTGATAGTCGAACAGCAACACATTGTAGCCCGCCCGCCACAGTGCCGTGCTAATGCCGATCAGCATCGACTTGCTACCGCGATACCCCGTACAGGCAACTATCACATGCCGCGTCTCAGGGCGCGAGAGCCACCAACCCTCCACCATATGATCGCCGCGCTGCGGAGCAAATGTAACATCTTCGTAGTCCGCACCCGTCTCGAAGGGCGTCATTACATAACCATCTTGTAGACTCGGCCGCTCCGGCCGTGTTACCTGCCGCGCCACATAATAGGCGGCGCCCAGTGTGCCAAGCGCCGCTCCCCCTGCAATGAAGCCTGCGGTAGCCGCGGCCAGTTGCGCGTGCCGCCGCCATCGCCGTCTGATCTCATGCATGCCAATACCGTCAGCCATATATCTCCGTCCAGTGAATACTATGTAGGTGCGCAAAGAGCGTTTGCACCGCGTGCGCCTCACACTCGCGATCCGTGCCCCAACGCCCTACCTTCCATTGTAGCGTGCAGGTGAAGGTTCTGCGAGCACTGCGCTACCCGCCTTCACTCCACGCCCACAGATATGTATGCGCTATAATGCCGGTGGCGCGTCGTCGCAGAGCCGGCGCATGCCAACGTATTCCCAGAGTCCGCACGTATAACAGGGTATAACAAGCGATGGATGCACGTGTTCTCGAAGAAAATCTCTCACCGAACATGGAGGCGGTCCCCTTCGACGTGATCGTCGTGGGTGCGGGACATGCCGGCTGCGAAGCGGCGTTGGCAAGTGCACGTATGGGCCGGCGCACTCTGCTGCTCACCATGAACCTCGATAGCGTCGCCTTGATGCCATGCAATCCATCTATCGGCGGCCCCGCCAAAGGGCACCTGGTGCGCGAGATCGACGCCCTCGGCGGAGAGATGGGCCGCAACACAGACCGCACCTTCATCCAGATTCGCCTGCTCAACACGAGCAAAGGTCCAGCGGTGCAGGCGCTCCGCGCCCAGTGCGACAAGCAGGCATACCGCCTGAGCATGAAGTATGTGCTTGAGGAGCAGCGCGAACTGGAGCTCAAGCAGGGAACCGTCGCGCGACTGCTCTCCGAAATCGACGCGGATGGCCGGCCACGCGTCACCGGCGTCGCGCTGACCAGCGGTGCGACCTACCATGCGCCATGCGTCATCCTCACCACCGGCACGTTCATCAATGGACGCCTTGTCGTGGGCGAGAAGACGCAAGCCGGCGGACGCGCCGGTGAAGCCCCATCGCTCGGCATCTCAGACGCGCTCCGCGCCCTCGGCCTAACCGTACGCCGCTTCAAGACCGGCACGCCGCCCCGCATCGACGCGCGCACCATCGACTTCTCGCGCACCACGATCCAGCAGGGCAGCTCCACACCGCTCTACTTCTCATCCGATCCCGCCCCTCGCGCGGACGTGCTGCTGCCGCCGGGTCGCCCCAGCGCACTCTACCCGCTGCCAGCAGACGCCGAAACCCAGTGGCGCCCACAGCTGCCCTGCTATCTCGTGCATACCACACCGCGTACCCATGAGATCATCCGCGCCAACCTACACCGCTCGCCGCTCTTCAACGGCATCATCGAGGGCATCGGCCCGCGCTACTGTCCGTCCATTGAGGACAAAGTGGTGCGTTTCGCCGACAAAGAGACCCATCAGGTCTTCCTTGAGCCGGAGGGCTGGCGCACCGGCGAGGTCTACGTCCAGGGTATGAATACTAGCCTGCCCGAGGACGTGCAGATCGCCATGCTGCGTAGCATCCCAGGGCTGGAGCGCGTTGAGTTGATGCGCGTCGGTTATGCCGTCGAGTATGACTACGTGCCCTCCGACCAGCTTGCGCCGACAATGGAGACCAAAGGCGTCTCCGGCCTCTTCCTGGCCGGCCAAATCAACGGCACCTCCGGCTACGAGGAGGCCGCCGCGCAGGGCATCGTCGCCGGCATCAACGCGGCACGCACGGCTAGCGGCGCAGCCCCATTTGTGTTGCGCCGCGACGAAGCATATATCGGCGTGCTCATCGACGACCTCGTCACCCAGCCGCCGACCGAGCCCTACCGCTTGCATACCTCGCGTGCCGAGCGTCGCCTGCTGCTGCGCCACGACAACGCCGATCTCCGGCTTGCCCGCTACGCGCACGACCTCGGCCTCATCGACGACGAACGCTTCGCCCGCGTGGAGCAGCGCCGTCAGATGGCGGATGACGCGGAGCAGGCACTCGGCGTGACGGTCATCACGCCCACACGCGCCATCGCCGCCCGCGCTGCCGCCCTCGACATGCGCCCCATCACGCAGCGGACGACCGCCGCCGAGCTACTGCGCCGCCCGGAGGCGCGTTACTGGCAGGTGCAGGCCCTCATCTCATCGTCAGCCACGTCATCCCTCGATGAGCCTGTCGAGAGCGAGATGGAGGCGCAACACCCAGACGATTGCTCCTCACAACTGCCGCTGCTGGACGAAGACACCGCGACGGAAGTGGAGCTGCGCGTCAAATATGCCGGCTACATTCGCAAAGAACAGCAAAGCGTCCAGCGGGCGCTTCGGTTAGAGCAGATGTCACTTCCCGCCACGCTCGACTACCATGCGCTGCTCGGCCTGCGCAAAGAAGCGCGCCAGCAGCTCACGCGTGTGCAGCCGCGTACGCTTGGCCAGGCTACGCGCATCCCAGGCGTGACGCCCGCCGATATCTCTGTGCTGCTCGTCCATCTCGAACGCACCCAGCGCGCACGCCGCGGCGCGTAATATACCCCGCTCACCACTCCCGACGCATTGTGCAGACCAGTGCAGCTCATATCTGGCCTCAAGCGATGGTTTTGGTGCTTTGCTCGTTCTCCGTGTCGTATGTTAGCTGTTTCATAGCCGAAATGGCGTCTATGTGTGCATACTAGAGTGAGAAGGTGTGGCGGCGGGGATGGGTGCATCTTGTTAAGAAGACGCTATGCGCGAAGCGTGCCTCCTGTCGGGCCCGATGGAACGGGCAGGCGGGTCGGCGCATCGAGCATAGGCGGGAGGCATAGCCGGTGCGCATCCTGGTCGTTGATGATGACCCCCTTGGGAGTCGTATGATGCAGTTCCTGCTCAGCGAGCAGGGCTACGAGGTTGATACCGTCGACAACGCGCGCGGCGCGATGGCATTGATCGAGCGTCGCCCGCCCGATCTCATGTTGCTCGACGTCAATCTCCCCCAATTGAGCGGCTTCGAGATGTATCAGCACCTTCGTGACGACGACTACGACTTCCCCGTCATCTTCGTCACCGCCAAGGGCGAGTTGGAAGACCGCCTCCATGGCTTGCGCATGGGTGCCGACGACTATATCTGCAAACCCTTCCAGCCGGCTGAGCTGACTGCGCGTGTCGAGGCTGTGTTACGCCGCTATCTAAAATCGACTGTGGGCGAGCGCCAGCAGCTCCGCACGGGCAACATCGATATCGACGTAGCCGCGCTGCAGGTGACGCTGCCCCATCCTCCCGGCGTCGTCAGCCTGACGCACACCGAGATGAGAGTCTTGCTCTTCCTGGCGCAACACGCCGGTCGCGCGATCAGCCGCGAGAGTTTGATGGAGAATGTCTGGGGCGAGAATTTCGTCGGCGAAAGCAATATCGTCGATGTTTACATTCGCCGCCTGCGCCGCAAGATCGAGCCAGATCCGGCAAACCCGGCCATCATCCAATCGGCTCGGGGCATCGGCTATCGCTTCGCCACGACCTAGAGACAAAGGGTATGCGATCATGGCGCCAGTCCAAGAGCAACACAACACGCAACCACTATCGGAAGATGAGACCATGTCGGTGGATCAGACAAACACCCCGCGCCACGCTGTCTTCGCCTTGACCTCTGAGGCAGTGGTCACTATCGGCGAAGACTTCACTATCCAGGAGACGAATCCCGCTTTTGGCCGCCTGATGGGCTGGGTGCAGCGCTCTCCCACCGGACTCTCGTGCATGGAAGTGCTGCGCTGTCGCGATGAGCGCAACGCCTTGCTCTGTGGTACGCCGCGCTGCCCCGTGAGCGAGGCGTTCTCCGCGCAAGGGGCAACCTTTACGCGTGAGCTGCACTGGCAGGCGCGCTCCGGCAAGTCATGCGAGGTAACAGCCAGCATCAGCGCACAGCGCGAGCAAGATACGACCCGCGCTGTCATCTTCGCGCACGATGTCACCCTGCTCAACGCCGCCAACCGCATGCGCGCCAACTTCATCTCGATGGTCTCGCATGAGTTACGCACACCACTCCATTCGATCAATGGCTTCCTGGATATTGTGCTGGATGGTCAGGTAGGACCGCTCAATCCGCGCCAGGAGGAATTCCTCAACTATGCCCGCACCAGCGCCCACCAGCTGACAACACTCGTCGAGGATATCCTCTTCATCAGCAAGGCGGATTCAGGCCAGTTCACCTTGCGCCTGGGCGATGTCACGATCCCGACACTTGTTGCACAGGTTCTCCATACACTACAATCAGCAGCGGAGAAGGCCGAGGTTAAGTTGATAGCAGCGTTGTCGCCCGCCCTTCCGGTGCTGCGTGCCGACGAGTTACGCCTGCAGCAGGTGCTGAGCAACCTGCTCAACAATGCCATCAAGTTCTCGCCAGCCGGCTCGCGCGTGACTGTGCGCGCTGCCATAGATAGCGACGAGGTCCACTTCTCCGTCACCGATCAGGGCAAAGGTATCTCGCCGGAGGATCAGGCCCGCATCTTCGAGCGCTTCTACCAATCGGAGAGCGGTGCGCGTGCCAGCGCAGGAGGCTACGGACTGGGACTCTCGATCGCCAAGCTGATCGTCGAGCAGCACAACGGGCGCATTTGGGTAGAGAGCCAGCCCGACCACGGATCGGAATTCCACTTCACCATCCCGACTGTCGGTGGTGCTTCTGCCGACGCGAGCTAACCTAACTACACCTCCTGCGTATACAACCTACGAGAGATGCTGGTGCTGTTCTTGCGCAATGCTCAATGAGGTAGCACGCTACTGTAGCCGGCTATCACAGGAATCACATGTTGGACGCAAGTACGTCCTTGTAGTGTAAGGATTGGATGGGACAGATCATGCGGAAATTGTTGCGCCCCAGGATTGTCATTCCTGCCGTGCTGGGCGCGGGCATGATCGTCGCACTCTTCACGCTCGCCGACGCCCGCAAAGTGCTCGACGTTATACTGGGCTTCCAGCACACCTACCTGCTCTACTTCTTTGGACTCATGATCATCTACGAGATCGTGCGCTGCACCCAATGGCACTATCTCCTGCGCTCGCTCGGCATTCGCGCGCCGTTACGCTCACAAATATTCGCATTCGCTGTCGGTGAGATCACCAAGAGCCTTCCGATCGGCAACTACTTCCAGAACTACATGCTGCGCCAGTCCCAGGGGACAAACTTCGGACTCTCATCCGTCGCCACCTCCTTGATCTTGCTTACAGAGGTGGTTGTCTCGCTTGTAGGCGTCGAGATCCTCGGGCTCGATGGCTGGAATGGCTGGCTGCGACTCACCATCCTCATCGGCGTCACCATCGCGCTGCTGGTCGGCGCGTTCGCTACGTGGATCTTCCGTCAGAGCCGCGATTCCGTGCAGCGACGTGTCTGGGCAATACGGCACCCCACCCTGCGCCGCGTAGTCGAAGAGCTGGACCACTACCGACAGGGCATCGGCACCATCGCACGTCCGCGTGTCCTGAGCATCCAGACAGTGCTGAGCGCGATGTACCTGAGCGCCGCGGCCGTTGGCCTCTACGTGCTTGCGAAAGGCGCGGGCGCGGGCAACATCTCACTCGGCGAGGCCATGGCCGTCTACTTCTTCAGCCTTGCCGTTGGGTTGATCGTGCCAATCCCGGTAGATATCGGCCTCATCGAATTCAGCGGCATCGGTGCATTCCTGGCAATTGGCGTGGGCCGCGACACAGCGATCGGCATCATGCTGCTCAACCGCATACTGAGCCTGGGTGCGGCCATGCTGATCGCCGTCATCGTCATGCTCTGCCTTCCCGGCGAGCTGCGTGCCGCCCTTCGCGGCACACCCCACGAGGAGCCGATCACGCCCCCAAGCCCACCCGTCGCAGTGCGCGATGCGGCACGAACCCGACGGGAAGAGCCCCCTCGCCGCACACGCGCTGGTGACGAGCAACAGTACGTGCGCCCGTAGACACAGCGCACGCGCGGCATGCCCCCGCTTTCGTCACATCCCTTCCGCGTGCCCGTCCAAACGCTCGCATTCGGAGTACGATGCCCTATTCACAGCGCCGCCGCATCCTGCCTAACAGCCCTCTCCATTGGAGGTAGGAGTAGCGGTGGCTACATACGCCCCTTCCACCCGCGGACTCTAGTGCTCGATCCGCGCCAGTGCCGAGAGTGGCGCAATGAGTGTAACAACCGTTCCCGCGCCCTGTGCGCTCCTCACGTCAAGCGTAGCATGTATAAGTGCGGCGCGCTCCCGCATGCCCATCAGCCCCAATCCTGAGCGCAACTCCTGCGTATCCTCAGTCGATGCCCCATACTCGCGAATCAGCCGCTCATAGTCAAATCCACAGCCATCGTCCGTGATACGCAGCGTGATACCCTGGGGCGCATATATGATGTCGAGCGCAGCGGCACGTGCCTGGGCGTGTTGGCGCGCATTTGACAGCGCTTCCTGCGCAATGCGGTACAACGTCACCTCCACCTCTGGGGCCGCGGTCAGCGCATCGCCCACGAGGCTGAAGTCGCACGGCAATCCGCGCTGTGTGATCGAGTGCGCCAGCGACTCTAGTGCCGCCGGCAGACCGAGGTCGTCCAGCACCGACGGGCGCAGGTCCTGGCAAGCCCGCCGCACACCGTCAAGTGTGCGTTTGGTAAGCTCACTCAGGTCGGTGACATAGCGCGCAGTCGATCCCACGGATGAGGAACCCTCGCGGCCCTTCGCCAGTGCATCCAGTCCACGAGAGAGCGCGATCAGCGCCTGCGCCGTGTCGTCATGGAGTTCGCGTGCCAGCCGGCGGCGTTCATCTTCCTGTGCCCTCGTCACCAACGCGGCATAATCACTCAGCTCCGCCTGTCGCCGCCGAGAAGCGCTCAACTGCGACACCGTCACCTGCAATTCGTCGGTACGCTGCTGTAAGCGAGCGCTGAGCAGTGCCAGATAATACACCGCGCACAGCGGCACCAGAAACAGAATCCAGGCAAACTCGGCCTCGACATCGTCCAGCGCCTCAGCCAGCGGCAGCAATGGGCCAATGCTCAGCAGCAGAAGCTGAAAACGTAGAGCGGGACTGACATAGCGCCGTGACAGCTCACCCAAGAAGCTCCGTAGATCGCCTGGCGTCTCATTCCCCAGCGCCCGCGAGAGCCCAATACCCAGCAGCATCACCACCACCGCCACCACCGATGCGGCAGAGTGGGCATGCAGCGCCCCAAGCTGCCGCATCAGCGCCTGTGACGTGAGCACGTACACCAGCCCCGAAATGAACGTAATCAGTCCGGCGGAAGCAGAGTCATACAGCACGATGGCAAGCAGGCGTGGCTGGCGCACCACATCAGGCACACCTGCAATCACCGGTGTAATCAGCGCCAGGAGCACTGCGGGCGGCAGTCCTACCAGGATAATCGTTGCCAGATAGAGCGCATAGAGCGGATCAGGCAACACATCGGATGCATCCCCCCGCGCTACGAAACGCTCGCGCACGTAGCGCACCGCAAGCGCTATCGTCCCTGTCGCGATGAAGAGCAGCACCCGCGCACCCGGTGGCGCGACGGGAGTCGGTAGCGAAGGATGAACCAATGCCCACAACGCCAGCGCCAGCATGATACCGCTGGACAAACCTATGCCCAGCGCCGACCACCAGCGCGACGCCGGCTCGCCGGTTGTGGCAAGCGTGCGAGACTGCATCATAGACTGACTCTTCATGGGTATGGCTCCAGGTGGCGCGGCCAGGCGAGACGGTCGCGAATACATCCAATAATACATCCATTTCGACCACTACCACGTCGCGCTCCTTGCATCCTAGCCTACCGCATCGCCGTCCATGACACAAGCGCGTGGGCACTTGGACACCCTGGACGGCGATCCTGGATATATCTGCGCTTCACTCCGCCGGTAGCGTCTCCTCGCTGACCTCTGTCGCCTCCGTCTCGCTAAGCGTGACCCAGCCGCGCCGCAGTGCCAGCAACACAGCCTCTGTCCGCGAGCAAACACTGAGCTTCGTAAAGATATTTCTCAGGTGCGTATGCACGGTTCGCACGCGGAGATTGAGCCGCCGCGCGATATCCTTATTTGGCAAGCCGCGTGCCGCCTCGCGCAATACATCCATCTCCCGGTCTGACAGCGGCGGTGGTGTCGGCACTGGCGTCGCCGTCGTGCGCGCCACCGCGCGTCGCAGTGCTCGCGCCGCCACTCGTGGCTGCAACACCGCTTCCCCGCGATGCACCGCCCTCACCGCCTCCACCAGCTCCTGCCCCCGCGCATCCTTCAGCATGAAGCCCGCCGCGCCCGCGTCAAGCAGTGCCAGCACATATTGATCGTCGTCATACGCTGTCAG
>DASVOW010000152.1:0-3276 GCA_036383155.1 Ktedonobacterales bacterium | reverse complement strand
CGTGAGCTGAAGCGTGTGCTCCGCCCGGGTGGCCGGGTAGCGATCGTCGCGCAGCCGCTGTGGCTGAAGACACCGGCGGAGGCGCGGGCGTATGGGGAAACGGTGGCGCAGAAGCTTCGTGATACCGGATTCTCACGGGTGCGGCTTGAGGTGCGGACGATGAAACCTGTGGATGCTGTGGCTGCGTTGGGAGAACTGGAACGAGCATGATACGGACACTTGAAGAGCGCGACGCGGAGCGATACCACAGGCTGCGTCTGCGGGCGTTACGCGAAGAGCCGGAGGCCTTTGGGTCATCCTATGAGGAGCAGGCAGAACTCCCGCTGGCATGGTTTGTCGAGCGTATACGCGAGACGGAGACTCGATTCACGCTGGGCGCGTTTGATGGCGAGACATTGGTCGGCAGCGTCATGTTCACGCGTGAGACCGGCGTGAAGGAGCGACACCGGGGCATCGTCACGGGTATGTATGTCGCGCCAGAGGCACGCGGGCATGGCGCCGGGCGGGCGTTGCTCGCCGCGGCTATCGAACGGGGGCGAGCGCTAGCGGGTGTGGAGCAGATCCACCTCGCCGTCACGACGCGCAACCTCGCCGCACGCGCGCTCTACGTATCCGTTGGGTTCGTTGTCTATGGCACGGAGCCGCATGCTCTCAAGCTTGGTGACGAGTATCTCGACGAGGAACTGATGGTGCTGTGGCTGCGGCGGCCATGACGCTCGACCTCATATTGGATGGTCAGGCGAGCGATTTCCCGACGATGTCGCAGACATGGCGTGTGATGTTCCACCCATCGTCGAGCGAGCCTTCGTGTTGGGTGTAGACGGCGATGATATACATCTCGCCGCCGACGGTGACGATGCCTGAGCTATTCATCGCCCACAGATCGTCCGGCGCGGGCACCCAGCCATCTTTGAGAGCGACGCTGGCCCCTTGTGGCGCGGTGTCGCCCACGCCGACCTGCTGATCTGACTCGACGTTGCGCATCAGGTTGAGCGCGAGCGCGCGGTCTTGCGCGTTTAGTATTTTGCCTTGCTGCAGCAGTGTCAGCAGTCGCACCATTGCCATTGGAGAGACTGTGCTCCAGCCCCAGGCATCAGGGTTCGGCGCGAGCCCCGGCACGTTGACGCGGTGCATGAACGCATCCATTGCCGGTGCGCCGCCGATCTCGTCGAAGAGCGCCTGTGCCGAATCGTTATTCGAATTTTCGATCATGGTGGTGAGCAGGTCCATCTCCTGGCCGTTTGGCCCGCGTCCCTGGTCTTCGAGCTGCGTGAGGAGTGTCAGCATGATCGGCACCTTCGCCGAGCTTGCCATGATGAACTGCCCGTTAGGATTATAGGTGTAATACTGGTTGTGGGTGACATCGTAGACGACGGCGGCGGTATTCTGCCCCTGGGCAGCGAGGTACTTCGCCAGATCCGGAGAGAGCACATCAAACGAGGCCCAGGCAGGTCCGGCGCCGGGTGAAGTGAACGTGAGCGCGCTGGCGCTTACCCAGCCGTCTCCTCTGTTGCGCGGCGTCTGCCAGTGGACGTGATACCAGAGGACGCCGTTTACCCATTGTGCGTCTCCCCCCAGCGTGAAGGGAAACCCTTGCCCCACATGGATCTTCGCCGTGCTGCTGGTCGCGGCATCGAGCACGGCGGTGTCACCAGTGCCCCAGACCTGTTCGTTGGCGTGGATGTCGAGTTTGGGCGGTCCAAACGTTTGCAGGTAGGCGCGCCCGATATCGAGCATCTGCACGCTGGGCTGGCCAGTGGCGTCGGGCGCGTCGTTATCGGCTATCAGCACGGTATTCCAGAACGCCTGAGCCGTCAGATGGTGTAGTTGTCCATTGCGTAAGGTGGTCAGTGGCAATGCTTCGGTGAGGGGCTGGCCAAAGTCAACAGCCCAGCCATCGGGAGCGATATCGCTGCGCGTCATGTAGTCCCAGAAGATGTCTGGAATCATATGGCCGACGCTGTTTGTACCCTTCGTGCCCTCGGCTATGAACACGTTTGGTGCGCTGCGAATGCGGGATTGAGGGTCGATCTCGCTCTCGGCAGGAGTGGTCACCATCCGGGAGGGCTGGAGCGCGCCACGGAAAGCGGCATAACTGAAACTGCCTGTATCTCCGCCGATAGGCACTGTGCTGCCAGCGGAGAGCAGTGCATGGAAGATCGCCAACTGCACGACGCTGCCGTCACTCGCATAGAGACTGTCGTGGAGCACTTGTTGTGTTGTTGGGCCGAAGACCTGCGGAATCGCTGTCTGGCGCGCGGTGGACTTGCCCTGTGTCTGTGGCTGCTGCTGTTGCTGTTGCTGTTTGATGAGGGCTTGCGCTTGCGCAGTTGGCTGGAGGAGCGCCCCTGCTGCGAAGAATTGAACGAGGCCCAGGCTGGTCGGCAATGCCGGCGTGAGTGCGGGGCCGAGCAACGTGGCGCCTGCGTGGACGGCATAGTATCCCGCAAAGGCGGGGTCGATGACGAGCGATGCGGAGGTCTGTGGGAGGGTAAAACGGGGATTAGTCGTGGTCGTCACATGCTCCCATTGCGTCCAGAGCGAGGTATTCGAGGCGACGACGGTGCTAGCTCGGGCGGCCGCTCTGTGGTGCGCTGGCCGTGCGCTGACCCAGGCTCCTGCCATGAGGATGGGGGCAAGCCACAGGATTGTCAAGAGCAGAACGGCTAGCGGCCGTCGCAGAAAGGTGGACCTCCCGGTTGCCCAGCGTTGGCCCAGCTGGGCTGTCAGCATCCGTATCAGCATGCACATGCTCCCTCACGCCTGATTGCAACTGGACGCCGATCTCCTTGCTCTGCAGGTCGTGGGAGATGGCTGTGTTCATGCAGACATCACGTCCGCAGCGATGAGTAGAATTCTCTTCGAATGCTGTAGCAAATGCTATGCCAGCTTGCCGCCAGCGGCGCTATGAAATAGAGTGAATACGAATGACGAACAGGCTCGCCTCAGTATTTTTGTGTATTTTGCTGGCATTCAGACGAGGAAAGACCGTGGTACCAGGATCCCGGTACGTTCTACAGGTGAGGCGAGCCATCAGTTCAGACGTATGAGGTTATGTGTAGGGTGCGCGCCGAGGCGAAAGGTATAGGGCGATGAATGGTGTTGTGAGTATTATCGCGCTGGCAGGTGGTATTGCGCTGCTCGATATCGTGCTCAGTGGCGATAACGCTCTGGTCATCGGCGCGGCTGCCAGCCGGCTGCAACGAGGGCAACGGCGCTTCGCCATCATTCTGGGTGGCGTGGGCGCTGTTGTGCTGCGGCTGGCGCTTGCCACCA
>DASVOW010000151.1:0-3734 GCA_036383155.1 Ktedonobacterales bacterium | reverse complement strand
GAGGGTATGATCGAGGCGTGGGGGTGGGCGCTCTTTGCATACGTGGCGATCGCGAGCGGGTGGTTCTGGCCGTGGTATGTGACGTGGGTGGTGGCGTTTGCGGTGCTGGCGCCGTGGGGAACGCTAACTGTGGCGGCGCTGCTGCTGGCAGGCGGGACGCTGACACTCTACGCCTTCCTGCCGCTCTACGCCGCGCCGGTTTATGGCTTCCGGGCGTTGCTGGCGTTTGGTCCGGCGTTGGGGTATCTTGGCTGGCGCTGGTGGCAGGAACGGCGCAAGGGCGAAGAGGTGAATGCGGCCGCCCAGCCTGATTGATGGGGCCGGGCGGCGATGGGTGGTGCGGCGGGAGTGGGTATCAGGTGGGGAGGCGGTGCCTGTCTTTGCGCATCTGCCAGTACACTCGGTAGAGCAGATAGGCGCCCACCGCGATCAGCGCGAGCGGCCAGAGCGTGCCGAGCACTTGCAGGAAGGCTGTGCCGGCTGGGCCGGCCAATAGGCCGATGCTAACGAGCAGCAGGATGCCGCCGGGGATCGCCGGCCACCAGTAGAAGCGCCTTTCCATGATCTGCATGAGCGGCATGATCGCCAGGAAGCCCAGCGCGAGGCCAAGCACGACGATTCCGCCGCGGACTTCGCCGCTCGCAGAAGCGAGCAGTGTTTGCTGAGCGAGTGTGCCGAGGCCCAGGCCTGTGAGGATGCCACCGGGGATCAACAGGCCGGAGATGCGGCCCACAAATGCTCCCGCCAGGAACACGATGCCCAGCGCTGGAAGCACCAGCAGACCAAGAATGTCCGAATGCCATACATTCGCCGCAAGCACGATGAGGCCGATCGCCACGAGTATCGCGCCGGCGATAGCGCCGTTCATGGCTCTGCTGGGCGGACGCGTCTTGCGCTCAGGCGGGAGTGAGTCTACGATGTTGGGCGGTATGTAGTCGTCTTGGGTGGGCATGTTGCTACCCTCTTTCTGCCAGCCAACTGACGATGGCTTCGCCGATTGGGCGAGTTGAAACAATCGCTATTGTCAGTTGGGCATCGCAGCATCACATGGCTGTCACGGTGATGGGGCGCGAGAGCACGGACGCGACACAGACGACGCGGACGGCCCGCGATTCAATGAGAATGCCCGGCCTACCGAATAGACCCGGGCATTTGGATGAGTTGTAGGGGGTGCTCAGCCTCTGTCGTGATTACCTGGTCGCGCGTCTGCGTCGAGGCTGGGAGAGCAGGATGATGAGGCTAGCGATGGCCAGGAAGAGACCCGTGTCGAGCGCGCCGCCATAGGCGACGCTGGGGGCGAACCAGGCTGTGGGCGCACCGTCGAGCAGGTAGAAGCTGAGGCTGAGTAGCGCTGTGCCGAGCGCCGCGACTGGCAGCAGCGCATGCAGCAGACGGAGGCCGGCGCGATAGACGTTCGCGAGTGGCCCGCGCAGGTGGCGCTCGGCGAGTGGCCCTAGCAGCGCGACGAGGCCAGCGACGATCAGGCCGATGCCGGCCAGAGTCTCCGCCGATTCGATGAGCACGCCGAAGAGCGCGGCGTTTGGCATGACGAGGGTGCGCAGGATGGCGGCGAAGAAGCTGGGAAGCGTGTTACCGGCAAGGGTGCCGTGCAGCAGCGTGCCGAGCTGCTGAGGGAATGATCCGTAGAGCAGTTTATCGACGCCTGAGAGAAGCCACTCGTAGCCGACGAGCAGTTCCAAGGCCGCAAGCGCTCTATTGGGCGCCGCTGTGGCGCTTGCCGTGGCAGCGGGTGTGTGTATGGGCGCTGGTATGGGAACGGCGGATTGCCGGCGGATGCGGTGCGCCGAGGGATTGCGTGTGATGTGAGGAAGGTGAACAGGCCGCGGACGGCGTGTGCGTTGCCGTTCGTCATGCTGGACGGGCTCGATCTGTGTTGCCATAATAGGCGCTCCTTTGCGGAGTGTGCCCATGGTGTGCCAGCTAAGGCTGGTGGGATGTCTGTATGCTCCGCATTCTGATCATGAGGCAGCGCGAGCGCGGCGTCTGCCAGGAATGTGCCGCGATCTCTTGTCGGGAAAATGCCTACAGGATTGTGACCGATCTGTGAGGGGCGTTTTGCGAAAGTGGGTATGAGACGGGAACGAACAGCCGATGTGCGCTAGCTTCTGCGGTAGTTGGCGGTATGTGGGTAGACTTGTACTTATATATGTATGTGCATGCGTATACGTGTATATATAAATGTATGCGGCGCCGGAGACTGGGTGTGAGGTGAAAGCGTGTTGAGCGATGTGGAGCAAGAACGAGGGGAGGCGGCACGGCGGGGGCGAGTGTGCGTGGTGCTGACGCATGGCTTCAATGGCGAGCCGGCTGAGATGCGCGGGCTGGAGAACCGGCTGCGCGCGGAGGGATTCAGCACGCGTAATTTGCTGTTGCCCGGTCATGGGACGACGCTGCGCGAGTTTGCCGCGAGCGGGTGGGAGCAGTGGGCCGGCGCGATCCAGGCAGAGGCGCGAGCGGCGCTGGCGCGTGGCGAGCGGGTGGTGCTGGTGGGGCATTCGATGGGGGCGTCGGCGTGTTTGCTGGTGGCTGCGCGCGAGCCGGAGGTGGCTGGTGTCGCGGCGCTGTGTCCGCCGCTGCATATGGATGTTCCTAGCAGATATCTGGTCGCGCGTCTGCGTCGCGTGGTGACGTGTTTCCCTGCGGGCATGGAAGATGTGCGCGACAGGCGCGGCGCACGGAGGCTCTACACGCGCAAGGTCTATCGGTGGACATCGCTGGCCGCCGCGCATAGCCTCTTCCAGGGGCTTGCCGAGCTGCGCGACGCGTTGCCGTCTATTCTTTGCCCGACGCTGATTGTCTGCGCGCGGCACGATCATGTGGTGCCGGTGCGGGACGGGCTGGAGACGTACAATGGCGTGGGCGCGGAGCAGAAGGATCTGGTCGTGTTGGAGCGGTCGTTTCACGCGGTGACAAAGGATGTCGAGCGGCAGTTCGTGCTGGAGCGGGTCGAGCGCTTCTGCCAGCGCGTGGCGCGGGATGAGCCGATTGGGGTCGCCAATGCGCATGCGCAGGGGTGGCTACGGCACTATGAGTTGACAAAAAACAGGCACCTACCAGTACTTCACGCCCTTTTCTCACGGATTTGGCGAAAATGGCTTGTGAACCCCTTGACGCTGTTGGTTATTTATGGCATACTCATTTTTGCCGCCGCGAAAGAGTGACTGATGCAGACGCGTCAAACACCTTCGCAGGCGCTCTCGCAAGATGAACCACTTCCAAGTATTGATGGGGCTCCTGCCGAAGAACACGCTATGATAACGGGCCGCCCGGCTCGGTTAGTTTCTTCGGGCTTCACCTCTCCAAACGCGAAGTACTATTCCATGTCTCAGGTGTGATGCCTGTTCGTCTGGAATGATGTCGCCAAAAGTGAGGTTCCTCTTCTTCCAGTATCGCGAAGGTGATGCGACGAAGTTTGAGGAAGTTTGAAAGAGACCCTTGACAGGACCTCTGAGATGTGATAATCTTATTGAGCGCCTCTGAAAAGGGCGGCGATGCAAAGCGAGGCTCCGAGGTGAGTCCGCTGGCAGAATGACAGTACATTGACAACTGAAGAGTGAGAAGCAGTAGCAGCGTAAGCAAAGGGAAGAGTGCGGTAACGCACTGAAGCGGGCTCTGTTCGAGAAGACGTTTCGGCGTCTCTCGTGTACGATGAGTTTTGACCCTAGGCAAACAATTGAGCCGTAGGCTCGAGTACAGCTTTAGATTCGGTGGGG
>DASVOW010000150.1:0-4969 GCA_036383155.1 Ktedonobacterales bacterium | reverse complement strand
TGTGCGACCGGCTCTTGGCAAACCCCGTCATCGAGAGCTATCATTGTAACGTCGAGGCCAGAGAGCGATAAGGCAACGCCTGACTAGCGCTCTATTGGTTCAGACACTCGCAACAATCAGACAATTGGAAACATGTGTGACCTTCGGGGCAGGGTGAGATTCCCGACCGGCGGTATGGCGTTCCGAATGAGACGCCGAGCCCGCGAGCCGCGCCTGACGGCGTAGCAGATCCGGTGAGAGGCCGGAGCCGACGGTATAGTCCGGATGGGAGAAGGTCGAAGCGCCTGTGCGCGCCCGCGAACGATGTGTGACAACCGCATCGTCCGCGGGCAGTGGCATGTGCGCTCGCCTGCGTGCCGCCCCAGGTCGGTAGCTCCGGTCGGGGCGGTTTGTCGTCTGCGCGGCATGTCGTGACGTGCGCGCCATACGATGGCTTTCCTCGCTGGAGACTCCGCAGGAGCTTGTCGTATGGCCATTCAGTCGTTTAGCTCAGTATCTCCGCCTTCAACGCCGCCTGCCTCATCCGGGCAGGGGCAGCCCTCACGCGTGGGTGAGGAGCGTCAATCCACCGGTGCGCCGCTGGCACCATCACCGGTATCGCAGTCACCACAATCCCCTCAGGCGATGCGCGAGAGGCAGCAGGGCCGCCCTCCTTTCGCCACCAAATCACTTGGCGCGCTCCCAGCACTGGCGCTTGGGGCAATTACGCTGCTCATCTGGCAGTTTGTGACACAGGCCGGTCTAGTGGCCGCGTTTCTGTTGCCCGCGCCGGCCGATGTCGCGAGATCGTTCTGGCTGTCGCTCTCCGACGGGCTGCTGACGAGTTATGCACTGCAGACGCTGATAGAGAGCCTCGCCGGGTTTGCGCTGGGCTCAGTGGTCGCGCTGCCACTGGGCTACGCTATGGCGCACAGCCAGCTGCTGGCGCGGACTTTCCAGCCGTATCTCGCCGCGAGCCAGGCATTGCCAGCGGTCGCCATTGCGCCGCTGCTGATGGTCTGGGTGGGCTTCGACTTGCCGCCGGTGATCATGCTCTGCGCCCTAATCTCGTTCTTCCCCAGCGTCATCACGACTGTGCTGGGGCTGCGCACGCTCGACCGCGACGTGCTCGACGCCGGGCGCGTCGAAGGGGCGGGACGCTGGGCGCTGCTCTGGCATATCGAGCTGCCGCTGGCGCTGCCGAGCATCCTCGCGGGGCTACGCGCCAGCCTGACACTCTCCGTCACCGGGGCGGTCGTCGGCGAGTTCGTGCTTGGCAATCAGGGCCTCGGTGGATTGCTGCTGATCGCACGCGGCAATCTGGATACACCGCTGGTCTTCGCCACTTTGCTCATGCTCATGCTGCTCGCCTCTGCGTTCTATGGCATCGCACGGCTGGTCGAGCGGCAATTTTCATACGTGGAGGCATCGTAATATTCATGCATATCGAGCGTCGCACACAGCATGCGGGCTTGACTGAGGCACATCAACGCCCGGCTGCATTCCGCTGGGTCGCCATCTTCTCCATGCTGGCTCTGCTGGTGGCAGGTGCACTCTCAGCATGCGGCCAGCCGACCTCGGCGGGAGGCAAGCCTCTGCGCCACATCACCCTGGGTCTGACCTATGTTCCCAATGTCCAATTCGCGCCATTCTATGTCGCCAAGCAGCTTGGCTACTATAAAGACGCGGGGCTGGATGTGACACTGCGTCACCACACCTTCACCGAAGACGAGTTTAGCGCGCTGGTCGGTGGGAAAGAGGACGCGATCTTTGCCAGCGGCGACGAGATGTTGCAGGCGCGCAGCAAGGGCGTTCCCATCGTCTATGTCGCGCAGGTCTTTACCAAGTATCCCGTGACGTTGATCGTGCCCGCCAACTCGTCGATTCAGACGGCGGCGGATCTGCGCGGCCATAGCATCGGCATTCCCGGCAAGTATGGCTCGTCCTACATCGGACTGCTGGCGCTGCTGAAGAATGCCGGGCTGCGCGAGTCCGATGTGCACATCCAGCCGATCGGCTTTCAGCAGGTGCCGACGCTGCTGGCGCACCGGGTGGACGCGGTGATGGGCTATATCAATGGCGATGCGGTCGCCTTCCAGCAGGCACATTTCCCCATTCGCACGCTCTCTATTGGCGACGGGCAGCCGCTGATCTCGAACGGGCTCGGCGCGCTGGAGAGCGAGCTGCAGGCGCATCCCAACGACATCAAGGCGCTGGTGCAGGCGACACTGCGCGGGCTGCAATACACGCTGGCGCATCCAACTGAGGCATTCAACATCAGCAAGAACGGCAACTTTGTGCCGGGGCTGGCTGATCCCAAGACGGCGGCGACGCAAACGGCGGTGCTCCAGGCAACGCTCCCACTGTGGCAGCAAGGCGCAAAGCCGGGCTACAACGATCCGGCTGCGTGGCAGTCGATGGCGAGCTTCCTCCAGGCGCAGGGCCAGCTAACCGGAGCGGTGGATGCCACCAAAGCCGTCAGCAACGACTACCTCCCCGCGTGAGCGGACGCGCACACCGCTGATGCACGAACCACCCCGCCGGACGAAACCTCTGGCGGGGTGGTCTGTAGTTGTCGCGCGGTCACATGGTGATGGTATATTGCCAGCTACTTTGTGACTTTGTAGGTGGTGTAGACTACCTCGGTGTTGCTGGCGCCCGCGACACCGCTCTTGCCGCTGGTAAAGGTGGTGTCAGTGGCGTCGCCCACGTGTGTCCCATTGACATAGAAGGTGAAGCTCGATCCGCTCATCGTCACCTTGAGCGTGTTCTTAGCGTTCAGACCGCTCTTGAGCGCCACGGTCTTAGAGAAATCATGGATCGCCGTGCCCGAGTCGTTCACGAACTTGTAGAAGGCCCATTCTCCACTGCTGTCGATAGCGAAGATGTAGTAGTTGCCCTTGCTCGTGCGTCGCAGCACCAAGCCATACCCTTGCGTGGTATCACCACTCGCCTGTGCCGCTTGCACGCTGATGGTGCCAGCACTCACGTCATCCGCGGGGGCATAGCAGAGGTAACCGCCCCTGATGTGGTAGCCGTCGCCGGCAAAGCTGCAATTGCCGTCGTTCGGCCAGCCATCGTCGTGTGACGACGAGGTGAGTGCATCCTGGAAGAGCACTTGCTCGGTTGGTGTGGACGTGGCTGACGTCGACGTACCAGGGGTTGTCGATGTCGGTGTCGAGACGCGGCTACCGATATAGGCGAGCGCGGCAAAGCCGCCGATGCAAAGGACTAGCACTATCGCCACCGGTACGCCGATGATTAATCCGAGATTGCGCTTGCGCTGAGGCGGCTGCGGTACGGGATAGCCCGGCTGCGGCGGCGGATACCCTCCGGGCATGCCTTGCCCATAATACGGGGTGCTGGGTGCGGCAGGCTGGCCATAGCCATACATAGGCGTGCTGGGTGCGGCAGGCTGGCCATACTGGCCAAACATAGGCGTGCTCGGCGCGGCGGGCTGACCATAGGGCGGCTGGCCATACGCGGGATAGCCGGGCTGGGCGCCATCCGGTTGTTGGCCTGCGTATGGCTCGCCACCATAGGCGGGCGAAGAGGCAGGTGGCTGACCGTAGCCTGCCCCTGGATAAGGTGCCTGATCGCCGAAGCCGGATGGTGTCGTCGGATTCGCGCCATAGGGTGCCGGTGGCATGGCAGGTTGGGCGCCATAGCCTGGATAGGTGGGCATGCCGGACTGTGGCTGCTGGTCTGGTGCAGGCGCGTGCAACGGCTGGCCACAGCGTGGACAGCTGGGCAACCGTGGATCGGTGATCTGAAGACCACAATTCGGACAGTTCATGGATGTATCTCTCTCCCATCGCATCTGCATGTCGACGTAGCTTGCGTAGCTATCGCCGATAGGCAGACGCTTCACGCTATCAGACAGGCATGCCCTGGATACGGCATGTTTGCCGCGTCAGTATACACCTCACACAAGACAACGCATAGTGGCTGTGGTCACAGTGGATGGGTGAAGGGTGTGAGGAGATGCTCAACGGCACGAAGTGATATTCCGCGAGAATCACGGAAAAGCGGCAAAGCAGTGTGATGTCATAGGCAGACGAGCTGATGGACTTACTGGACCGTTGTGATTTTGATGGCAGTGAAGACTGTTTCGATGGTTTTCCCGGCCACCAGACCAACACGTCCCGATGAGAACGTGGAGTCATCAGTGCTACCTAGTTGCTTGCCATCGGCTGCTACGCTGACGTGCGTGCCTTTCGCTCGAACTTCCAATGTATGGGTCGTGTTCAAGCCCCCCTGCAAGGTGGAGGCGCTCGACCAGTCGATCAGCGATGAACAGGCGTTGGAGACGCATTTGGACAGTCGCCAGTAACTATCGCTCGTGATAAAAAAATGGTATTCGCTCCCACTAGTTGAGTGTCTGAAGACGATGCCATACGGATAGTCCAACGCCCCATGTATCTGCTTCACCTGTACGGTGAGGTCGAAGTCAGTCAGCACTCCCGCTGGCGCATAGCACTGCCAATTATCGCGGATGTGATAGCCATCCGTAGCAAAAAAACAGTGATCGTCATTAGCCCATCCATTGATGTCTGACGTCAGTTTGTCCTGAAAGAGGACTCTCTGTGTTGGTGTCGCCGCAGTCGCCATCGGCGTAAGCGTGGTGAGTGGAATAGCGGCAGTGCTGTTTCGCGCGTTCTGCACGAAGGCGACGGCCGCAATCGAGGCGAGCAGGATCACTGCCACTATGCCGATCGACAGACCGATGACGAGGCCATTGCCGCGCTTGGGTTGCGGCTGGGGCTGCGCGCCGGGCCAGCCAGGTGGCGGATAGGCGCCCGGCATCGATGGGCCGTAGATTGGGTAACTGGGTGGTGCAGCCTGGCCATAAAAGGGTGTGGTGACCGGAGCGCCCTGCCCATACGGTCCATATTGCCCATATGGTGGGTAGCCAGAAGGATAGGCAGGTGGCGCGCCCTGAGGGTCATACATCGGGTAGCTCGGTGGTGCGGCCTGGCCATAGACCTGC
>DASVOW010000149.1:0-2621 GCA_036383155.1 Ktedonobacterales bacterium | reverse complement strand
AGCCGCTGCTTGCGCTGCCCCTGCTGTCTGTGTCGCGCGCGTCTGCCCCCCGCCAGTCCCCGGCTTCCCCGTCGAGGGTGGTCTATTGGTGCGTTTTCCCTTCGCCATCGTGTCGTATTACTCCCTTATTCAACTCTATCTATACAGATTCGCCGCTCTCGCCGACGCTGGCGGTTTCCGCCTCCCTGGGCGCTGCCTCCGGCTCGTCGAGCTCATCGAATTCACCCGCCGCGGCGCGTTCGGCCCGATCATGTTCGCTCACCCAGCGGAAGAACAGCGCGCTCAGCGCCACCAGATACGGAATATTCGTCGGTAGCCACATGATCAGACCGCCAAGCTGCTGATCGCCGAGCGGTGTGCTGCCCCAGATCGGCGGCGCGACCACATAGGGCCGGTAGAGCGGCTCCGCGGCAAAGGTCAGCAACGCCCCCAGCGCCACCATCGGCTGGCACCCCAGGAAGAGGTAAAGAATGCTAAAGCCAAGCGAGATACGTGGCAACGCCCGCACCGGACTCAGCACCGGCCACCAAAACAACACACCCGCCGCTGTGAAAATCAGGTGTTCCAGTACGTGCAGCCCCTCGTTGCTCAGCGTAGCGTCATAGAGCGCCGGCGCGTGCCAAACCCACAACATGCCGTTGAAGAGGCCAAACGCCACAATCGGATGTGTGAGCATCCGCGCCACCCGCACCACCACCGGCGAGCGAAAGAGCGGCGTGAGCATCCATTCCGGCGTCCCCAACAGCCACAGCGGCGGCACCACCACCGAGATCAGCATATGCTGGATCATATGCGCGCTAAAGAGGTATTCGTCCCCAAGCGTATCCAGCGGCGAGACCAGCGCGGCGGCAAATATCACCGTGCCGATCAGAAAATAGCCGACCTGCGCGCCATCAACGCTCTCCGCCAGCTTATAGCGCCGCCGCAGCGGCCCGAGCGCATAGAAATATGCACCGACAAAGAGCGCGATGCCCAGCCAGAGAACCGGGTCAAAGTTCCAGCGCAGCCAGAGCGAGTCCGCTACCTCGGGCGCGGTGCCCAGTTGCGCGAGCGTGACGACATACATAGGTGTGATATATCCATCAGTGATGTGTTGCGGCAGCAATCAGCGGGAGCAGCACTCTACTGCTCCATATTGCATTGTATCCACATACTGCCCCACGCGCCATGCTTGCACACCCATCTCAGCCAGTATTCAGGCAATTGTGATGCCCGTGATGCCCGTGTTGCCTGTGATGCCTACGATGCTCGGCGTGTGGAAGTATGGCGTATGCCCCGGCGCTCTACCGCTCCCCTCGCGTCGTCGCATCGCCTCTACCCTGGTATCTACCCCTGCGGCTGTCCTTCGCGCAGCAGCGCAAGCAGTTCATCTTCGCTGGCCGTCGCCGCGCGCGCCAGCACGGCATGGAGACGCACCACATCCGCCGCGCCAATTGCCGCGTCCAACTCCGGCGCGAGTGTGCCAAATCTCCCACCCAGCACGACGCGCACCGCCTCCGCCGCCTCGCGCCGCACCCCCTGCTGAACGCCCTGCTGAACCCCCTGCTCGATGCCCTGCTCGATACCTTGCTTGACGCCCTGCTCGATGCCGCGCTCAGTTGCCTGCTTGACCCAGAGCTGGTAGAGCGAGGATTGTTCCAGAATCTCGTTCGACATGAAGATCCTCCTGATCAGCTCCAACAGAACGTCGGAAGAAAAGGTGCGCGCGGCGAAGACCGCCAGCAGCGCTTCGAGCTCTTTGACCTGATCGCCCGGCGCCCGCACTTTGATCTTTTCCGCCGCCCGCTCGATGGTGGCGAAGTCTTTGCCGTCGCGCGCAAACGGAATCAGCGGCAAGAGACCCGGACGGTCTAGCGCGAACAACTCCTCTGCCGGCAGGCGGTACAGCTCGATGGCGGTGAAATGCCACGCCGCCAGCAGCAAATCGTCCGCATACAATTCATACGGCGAGGGCACAGGCTTTTCGTCTGGCTCCAGATACAGTACGACGGAGATAACGGGCAGCTTGGTGACGATATTGGCGCGTGCGCCATACTCGAAGAGTCTACGCCCCATGTTTTTCTGTGGTCGCGCTTCGGCTTCGAGATCGACCACGCACTCATACCCATGATAGCGCACGCGCAGCAGCGTATCCAGCACGAGTTGCGGCTCAGTGGCGACATCGATGGGCTGCGTCCCCAGATACTCCACATCGGGTAGTGCCAGCGCCAGCACGTCTGCCGGGCGCGTCTGGATCAGCCGCTTGATCCCCTGGTCCATCTCCGCCATGTGAAACGCCTCCCGTCGCTTCCTCGCAGTATATCACTACCAGGAGGGCGGCGAGAGGCGTGGAGCGAACGTGCATCAGCAGGCGCTAGTGCTGCACAGTATGCCCCGTGTCATCCTGGGGGTGGCCGCTCAGCGGGAGGGAGGATGCTGGCGTAGAGATCGGCTTGCGCGGTGCGCGTGTGCCCGACATCGGCGGCACCGGTGGCAGAGAAATGAAGCTCTGCCCAGAGAGGGCGTCGCGTGCCCTCTGCCTCAGATCGTCGAGCCGCCACGTAATCCCACGCGCCGGGGTGATGGCAACCCTCGCTTGCGCAGACGCCGCGGGCACACTCGCACTCAGCAGGTCGTCGAGC
>DASVOW010000148.1:0-2283 GCA_036383155.1 Ktedonobacterales bacterium | reverse complement strand
GGAGCGCGGCCACATTACCCCAGTTGTAGCCGGTGTGGCTAGGCACATGCCAGCCGTGTTCGAGTCCCCACTGCGCCAGGATCAGGCTCGTCGGCCAGCCGGTCTGCTGGTGCGCCTGGCGCGCATAGGGCAGCGCAAGCTGCACGAAGGATTTGACATTAGAGGCCGAGCCGTAGGTTGGTGGCTGCTGCACCGACGGCACAGCGGGAGCGTTACGCGCCTGCGCCCAACCTGTCATGGGGATGCAGAGCTGCTGGCCGACGTAGATCAGGTCGGGATTCTGGATGTGATTGGCCCGCGCCAGCGCGAGCGCATTGGTGTGGTTCGCGTAGCCGAGATTGCCGAGCGTGTCGCCTGGCACGACAGTATGCCACTTGCAGGCCGCGGCAGCGTCCACCGGCACGACATGCGGCAGCACGGCGATACCCGTCACCAGCAGGATGAGGATGTTCGCCAGTAGCCAGACGGGCGGCAGCGTCGTACGACGCGGCGTGCGTGTGCCCTGCTGCGCGCGTGAGCGTCCTGGGATGACGACCTGCGGACGCATCCCACCGATCTCGACAAGCCGGCGCGACACCCGAGCGACGCGACGCACTACGGCCGGTTTCGCCGAGGATGCCTGTGCGAGTGCAGATATATGCTGGGCGGGCGCTAGCACGCCAATGTCGCGGCGAGAGACGGCCCGGCGTGGCGGCTGGACTGCCGCAAAGACGCCTGAGAAGTCGAGGGATTGCTCCTGCTCCGGCATGTGCAGCGTGGCATACAGGTCGCCATATTCGTCTTCCGTTGATTCCGAGGCGCCACCATGTTCTCGCCATGTGGATGCCATCGTGCGCATTTCCGTCGTTCCCCTCATCCACCCATCCGCGCGATCTCCAGGGTTGCCGTCGAGCATATCCCGTTCCGCCAAGGCGGCGGCATTGCGCATCCGAATTCCCACTACGTCCTCCTCACAGCCTCCAAGTGCGGCACTCACCACACACAACCACGTCCGACCGACTGTTACGAGATCCTCCTTACTCCATGCAGCGACATTGTCACACGCTCGCACACCACGACTGGCAGTGAAGGCCAACTGGCGCATTACCGCCTCGTCGCCCACATCCCGTCCATACGAGTCTGAGCACAACTGTATCAGACGGCACAGCAATACACAGGATAAAGCAAGCATTACATAAGAAGAAGGTACTGCACAGAGTGGGAAGCAGATAACATGCGCGGATGAGTCTGTCACATAGATTGGGACACGCGCGATTGCTCTAGTGGAGAGCTTTCCTGTTCTGGCTCGTTCTGGCAGGCCGAAGTGGGAGTGAGCGGCCTATCTGGAGGGGTCGAGCATGTGTCGAGCATATACACAGGCCATGGGATATAGACGTATAGCCGTATGGCCACCTGAATGTGGCGCTGGCCGCCGACGATGACGATGATGGGGATGAGGATGAAGCAATGATGGTTGCGAGTGCGCCGCGATGCGACGCTTGCACGCTGGATGCTGATGCGGAGAAAATTGCGGATATCAGAGGCAAACCGCTGACATACTGGCTGCGTGCGGCGCTCCGTGGCGGCTTCAGCCTGGCCGAGTCTCGCGGTGAGCCAGTGCGGTACACAAGTGGTGCGGCGTATGGTAACGCCGTGCCAGCCAACGCCTCAGCAGGAGGGACGCGCGGGCCTGAGCCCGACCGCGCCCTTGAGCAGAGCGTTCGCGCGCAGGTCGATGCGCTCTACCAGCGGCACTCGCGCGCCGTGTTGGGCTATCTCTGCCGGAGACTGCCCAGCCTGACGGATGCGGAAGATATACTCGCAGACGTCTTCCTTACCGCGCTGCGGGTAAGCGCGGAGGGAAGCACGCCAGATCTCCCCTGGCTGCTCACTGTGGCGCGGCGTCGCGCGGCAGACTTTTATCGCATGCGCAAGCGGCGCGGCGCAGTGGTCAACCATGACCTTGAGAATGACGAGGTGGAGGCGTGGCCGGCTGGGGAGCAAGATGATCCCGAGTGGCGCGCACTCCATAGTGAGGAGCTGCGCGAGCTTGCGGCGCTGGTTGCCCGCCTGCCGCAGGAACAGCGCGAGGCAATCGCGCTGCGCTTCGCCGCGGAGCTGCCATCCGCACAAATTGCCGTAGCGTTGGGCAAGACCGACGATGCGACCCGTATGTTGCTCTCACGCGCTATGCGCCGTCTGCGAGAGGAGTGGAGTCGATGAGCCACGATCCATTTGCCACTCACTTCGACGGTCAAGACCCCTTCGCGCCAGAGATCATCGACGAGCAGATAACGGCGCGAA
>DASVOW010000147.1:0-4170 GCA_036383155.1 Ktedonobacterales bacterium | reverse complement strand
CGTACTACAGCAAATCCAGGAGACCCCACACGTCAAGAGCCTGGTGCTTGACATGCCTGGCTGGGTCGAGCACCACGCCGGCCAGCATCTCGACGTGCGGCTCACAGCGCCCGATGGCTATCAGACCGAGCGCAGCTACTCCATCGCGTCGGCACCGGCGGGAGACACACAACTGACGCTGACTGTCGAGCAGCTCGACGACGGTGAGGTATCTCCCTACCTGACGGACGTGCTGCGTCCGGGCGACGAATTGGAGGTGCGCGGCCCCGTCGGCGCTTGGTTTACGTGGAATCCGCAAGAGGGTGGCCCCCTGCTATTGGTGGCAGGCGGCTCGGGGATCGTGCCACTCATGGCGATGATCCGGCTGCGGGGCGCAGTGGGGAGCCCGGTGCCGGTGTCCCTCCTCTACTCGTCGCGCGCTTATGAGGAGATTATCTATCGGGAGGAGCTCGATCGGCTGGCAGCGGCAGACGACGATCTGGACGTGGTCTACACCCTCACCCGGTCCCAGCCGGACGGTTGGCAAGGATACAGCCGGCATATTGACCGAGCGATGCTCGAAGAGGTGGCCTGGATGCCCGGAGAGCGCCCGCTGGTGTTCGTGTGCGGCCCGACCTCGCTGGTCGAGTCGGTCGCGACACTCTGCGTCGAATTGGGCTACACCCCGGAGCGCATCAAGACCGAGCGCTTCGGACCAACCGGAGGTGCGACATGAGCAATACGGGCAACTTGAGCGACGAGCCTCGCCGGCTCGACGGCAATGCCGCTGCTGGCGTGCTGGAAGAGATCTTCGCGTTTCAGGTAACCATAGCGCAAACCACTTGCGCAGGATGCGGGCGGACCGGGCCGCTGGGCACGCTGCTGCTCTACGGCGGCGAAATCGGTATCGTCCTGCGCTGTCCGGCGTGCGAGCGGGTCCTACTGCGCGTCGCCCCCGAGGGTGGCCAGGACGGGCGGTACTGGATCGACATGCGGGGCATGAGGACCCTGCGGACCGCTCCGATCAGTCCGGCGTGACGACTACAATCGCTCTATGATCTTTGATCTTTCCGCCGCCACACGCGGCACCATCGCTGTCCATCCGGTGAGAAAGACTCACACGTGCCTTCGCGCACGGACCGACCCTGTTGACTGGTTTTGTTGACACGTAAAGGAGTTTCTCATGTCTCAGCCAACACCCACTGCTGCTACCCCTCCAACCGTCGTTCTCGTGCATGGCGCTTTTGCTGATGCTTCAAGCTGGACTGGCGTGATTGAGCGGCTGCTGGCACGCGACATGCCGGTTGTGGCTCCCGCGAATCCACTACGCGGCATCTCTATCGACTCCGCTTACATAGCCAGCTTCCTCAACCAAATTTCCGGCCCCGTCCTCGCCGTCGGCCACTCATACGGCGGTGCGGTGATCACCAACGCCGCCACCAACGCCAAGAATGTCGTCGGCCTGGTCTACGTCGCCGCCTTCGCACCGGACGAAGGTGAGCGTCTGGGCGAGGTCGAGAGCACCTCGAAGGACAGCGTCCTGAACTCGGCCTTGGTCCCGCTCAAGTATCCGACGGGACGGGGCTCAGAGACGGCCGTAGAGTTTGCAATCGATCCAACAAAGTTACATGACGTCTTCGCCGCTGATGTGCCCGCCAAGCAGAGCGCCGTGATGGCCGCCACCCAGCGCCCCATCTCCGAGTTGGCGTTCTCCGAGCAGAACGGAGTACCCGCCTGGAAGACCTTGCCTGCCTGGGCCGTGGTCGCCACCGGCGACAAGGCGGCCGGTGCCGATGTCGTCCGTTCCATGGCCACGCGCGCCAAGGCCACGATCACCGAGGCCGAGGGCTCCCACGTGATCATGGTCTCGCAGCCACAGATTGTTACAGACGTGATCCTGACCGCGATCGCCGCTGTTTCTCGCACCGCGTGACACCCTGACACAGATCGATGCGGCCTTCTGAATGGTGGATACGCACCTTGCCGGCGCATCCACCATCGGGAAGGCATTCATCCTGACGGCAAACCAGCTCTCGCTCGTCGCGATACCCCCGGCGCAATCGGGGCTCCGATCGAGACCTAAGCTGAAGAAAAAGCGAGGTGCAGCAGATGACACCCACAGCGCTTCACTTACCCATGGAAGGCATGGTACCTTCTTTCCGTGGCGCGACTGAGTGGCTCAACTCGGAGCCCTTGACGCCGGACGGCCTACGCGGACACGTCGTCCTCGTCGACTTCTGGACCTACACCTGCATCAATTGGCTCCGCACACTGCCCTATGTCCGCGCGTGGGCCGAGAAGTACAAGGACCAGGGACTGGTCGTTATCGGTGTGCACACGCCTGAGTTCTCGTTCGAGCACAACGTCGAGAACGTACGCCGCGCCGCGAAGGACATGCGCGTCGAGTATCCGATTGCCGTCGACAACGATTACGTGGTATGGAGCGCGTTCGACAACCACTACTGGCCGGCCCTCTATTTCGTCGATGCGATGGGGCAGATCCGCCATCATCAATTCGGCGAGGGCGAGTACGAACAGTCGGAGATGGTGATTCAGCGATTACTGGCCGACACCCCAACCGGCAGCGTCAGTCAAGAGCTGGTTTCGGTCGATCCCTGTGGTGTTGAGGCTCCCGCCGATTGGAGCAGCTTGAAGTCTCCGGAAAACTATGTCGGCTACGAGCGCACCGAGAACTTTGCGTCTCCCGGTCGTGCGGCGTTGGACAGGTCCCACACCTATGCTGCCCCTGAGCACTTGAGCCTCAATCATTGGGCCCTTTCCGGCGATTGGACACTGGAGCCAGAGTTCACGGCGCTGAACAAACCCAACGGGCGCATCGCGTACTGCTTTCACGCCCGCGATCTCAACCTCGTCATGGGACCGGCAGCACGCGGAGCTTCCGTGCGCTTTCGCATACTGCTCGACGGACAGCCGCCACGCGATGCCCACGGCACCGACGTTGACGACCAGGGCAACGGCACCGTGACCGAACAGCGGCTGTATCAGCTGATCCGGCAGCCGAAGCCCATCTTTGATCGCCAGGTCGAGATCGAGTTTCTCGATCCGGGCGTGGCGGCGTTTGCGTTCACATTCGGCTGATCCGCCCTAGTAGTTGCCACCGCAGCGCTAATGGCGAGCGTATGCGCGCCCTTCGGCAATGTTTTCCGCAAGCGGCAAGATACCCTCACGTCTGTGAGGGTATCCCGCGCTGGATCTGGGTAGCCCAGCGACGTGGCAGTCCCGATCCCCGACGTCGTCTCGGTCGCGCTGACCAACACTGAACTGTTACTGGGCATACGGCTGGCCCACCAGATCGGCAGGCAATCGGCAGATCAGCCGGAAGAGCAGGATAAGAGAATCCGATCGGTGAACAACAAACAAGGAGGAGCTTATGAGCTCGAACAGCGGAAGCCATCACGAGCAAGACCACGCTGCTGCGGGCGACGTAGGCCAAGGGGAAGCGACTAGGAGAATGGCCGATCCCAACGAGCTAGTGGAGGAGATCGCCGTCCTCGAGGAGCAGATCGCCGTCCTCGAGGAGGGGCTGCCGCGGGCGCCGGGGATGGAGCGCGCGGCGCTCGCCAAAGAGATTGCCGCGTACCGTGCGAAGCTCGACTCCAAGCGGCGGGCGTTGCGTCAGCGCCGAAGCATCGATGCCGCCGGGAGTGAGGCACAGGACGGCATCGCCTGATTGCGTGGCAGACCCGACTGGCAACACGCCAGCGAGGAACGGCCCATGAAGGAGTGGATACGATGTCTGACAAGCCAACATCAGCAGATCTTCCCCCAATCACGCCAGGGACAAACACATCGTTTGGCCCACTGAAGCAGGTCAATGCCGGCCCCCTCAACGTCAGCTACGCTGAGGCTGGCCCCGCTGACGGTCCTGCGGTCATGCTGCTCCATGGCTGGCCCTACGACATATATAGCTATGTCGACGTTGCCCCTGCGTTGGCGTCGGTGGGCTACCGGGTCATCGTCCCGTATCTGCGCGGCTATGGCACGACACGCTTTCTTTCTAGCAACACGCCCCGCAATGGCCAGCAATCAGCGCTTGCCGTGGATATCCTCGCGCTGATGGATGCGCTCCACATCGAGAAGGCAATCCTCGCCGGTTTCGATTGGGGCGCGCGCACAGCCAACATCATCGCGGCGCTCTGGCCCGAACACACCAAAGCCATGGTCTCCGTA
>DASVOW010000146.1:0-2478 GCA_036383155.1 Ktedonobacterales bacterium | reverse complement strand
GACCGCTGGCAGATCGTACGCTCTGCCAGCGGTCGCCTCGCTTGTGCGTTTCTGGCGCAACAGGGCGTAATGCGGTTAGTTTAGCCACGCGGCTGGGTGCTCGGTGAATGGCCTGCTGTGAGATCGCACGCCGTCTGTCAGAGTGCCGGCTCAACTGGGCAATACGGAGAGGGTAGTGCGCACGGAAGCCGCCCACAGCAGGATACATGTTGGGCGGAAGGCATATGGCAGGGGTGGCACGGAACTTGAGTTGTGCCCCAGGGAAAGTGGAGAAGGACGGGACCCGTGCCGTGATGTACGCATTGCACATGCAGGAGGGGTAGGATGGCAACAGCAGCACCACATATGCCTGATATGGACCGTATGCGTGGCGATGAGGAGCAAGGCATCGTCGAGAAGGCGAAGGGAATTGGCGGGCGCTTTGCGCCATTGATGGCTTTCTGGACAAAGCTCAACAATGATTGGATTTTCGATTTTTCGGGCGAGCTGGCGTATAGCTTCCTGATGTCGATCTTCCCGATCCTGGTCGCTATTCTAGGCATCATCGGCCTCGTTCTGGGGGCAATTTCGCCAGCTACCAAGCAACAGGTTATTAACAGCATAGGGAATGGGTTGGCAAGTGCGCTGCCGCAGTCAGGGACAGGCGTCCAGTCTCTCGGCCATACCATCGTCACCCAGGCGCTGGCGAGCTTCACGCAGAGTGCGGGTGTGCTCTTCATCTTCGGTTTGGTTGTCGCGCTGTTTACTGGATCGCGCATCTTTGTAACGCTGGAGAAGCACTTTGGCGTGATCTTTCGTCTGCGCGGGCGCGATCCAGTGCATCAGAATCTGATGGCGATCGGCATGGTGCTGCTGTATACCGTGCTGGTGCCTGTGGTGCTACTCGGTTCCACAATTCCCAGTGCGATTATCTCAGCGCTGCACCTGGATACGACAAATCCGGTGCTGAGCTTTGGATATCAGGTTCTCGGTGTGCTGGCGGGGTTGATCGCGGCGCTCTTCCTCTTTGCCGCGATCTACGTTGTGGTGCCGAATCGCCGGGTGAAGTGGAAGGAAGTGTGGCCCGGTACACTGGTGGCGGCGGGACTGCTGGTGCTGTATGAGCTGCTCTTCCCGTGGTATCAGTCTACTTTTCTGAAGCCGGGGCATTATGGCGCTATCTTCGGCTACGCTATCGTGCTGCTGGTGTTCTTCTACTATTTGGGCTTCATCGTGCTCTTTGGGGCGGAGGTCAACTCGTGGATGGCGGGCCAGCGGCAGACGGCGGCACCCCTAGAAGGGATTCTCCACGAACTGCAGGCGCACAATACGACGCGGGGGGCAGCGGGGCCAACAGCGGGCGATGTACAAGAGGATATGCAGAGCGGCAAGGGCGCTTTGGCGATGCATGATACCGAGACGGCGATGCAGCACGAGCGGGACGAGCATCAGTCAACGATGCAGCCTCCGAAGTATGCCGAGTCTGGCACAACGGGGTCGGGGTATCGCAAGCAGGCGCAGGGCAAGGAGGCGATCCGGCCGGTCAGCGGCAGGAGTGAGGGATCGAGGGATATATCAGGCGGAGCGGAAGCGGTGTCTCTTGACACAACGCGCATAGTGCCCCCTGAGAGTGGCTACGCGCACCAGCAAGAGGAATCGCGCGAGAAGCGGCGCGAGCTGGAGCGCGACCTTGCGGCGACAGCGAAGCCGTTGACGCCGCGGCAGCGCGGTGCGCTTGCAGCAGTGGTAGCGGCGGGTGTGGTTGCTCTCGCTCCGGTGGTGCGTTACATCGGGCGCTTCATGTTTGGCGACGATGAGCATGAAGACCGGCGGGCAATGGATTAGCGCCGATCTACCCGCGAGATCGCGCTGATGAGGCACTGTCACTAAGGGAGCGCTCCGTATTCGAGTGGCACGGGTATGGGGCACTCCCTTTGTATTCACCATTGATTTTCGCAGCCAAATGCTTTATAATCGTACCGTATAGTACGGTACTCGTTCGAGCATGTGAGAGCGGTGGAAATGCAACGTCGAGAGAGCCAGCGTACACAACGGACACGCGAGCGGATTCGCGACGCTGCGCGGAGGCTGTTTCTCCGGCAGGGCTATCTGGCGACGAGTACCGATGCCATTCTGGCGGAGGCCGGTATTTCATCTAAAGAGACGCTCTATCGCCACTATGCCAGTAAAGAAGAGCTCTTTGTCGATGTTCTCGGTCAGTTGAGCCTGGACCAGCCCGGCTTGGCGGAGAAGATCGCGGCCCTGCCTGCGCCGCGAGATCTGCAGGAGCTGCGGCACACGCTTAGGATGCTGGCGCGTGAGATCTTGTCGATAATGAGCCAGGCGGAGTATCTGGCCCTGGTACGCATGGTCATTGCTGAGGCACCGCGCTTTCCGCAGCTCGGCGCGCTGTTCTTTTCAACGGTGCCACTACGGGGGCTTTCCATCATCACTGGGCTGCTACGAGCGGCGAGGGAACAACAGGTCATTGCCGATATT
>DASVOW010000145.1:0-7055 GCA_036383155.1 Ktedonobacterales bacterium | reverse complement strand
GGCGCGCAGACGTCGGCGCGCTTCTGGACCAAGATCACCGAGGACTGGGTGATGCAGTTTTCGGGCATGCTCGCCTACAACTACCTGATCGCACTCGCGCCCCTGGCCCTGGCGCTGCTCGCGATCGCCGGCTTGATCCTGGGCTCGCTCTCACCCGAAACGTATCAATCGTTCGTGAACCAACTCGCGACGGCAATGCCCGGCGGCATCGGGCACTCGCTCATTGACGGCATCTTGAGGCAGCTCAGCAAGTCTGCTGGTCTCTTGCTCGTCATTGCCGTCATTACCGGTGTCTTCTCCGGTTCCCGCCTGTTCGTCGCCATGGAGAACTGCTTTGCAGTGATCTACCGGGTCAGTAACCGTCAGGCGGTGCCCCAAAACGTCGTCGCGCTGCTGATGACGCTCTTGTTCATCATACTGGCGCCACTCACGTTCACTGCTTCCACCATCGCCGGGACGATTCTCCGGGCCATTGTCCCCTCGGGCGTCCAGCACAATGGCATTGCGGTGACTGCTGAAGGCTTCATCACCGGCGGCATCGCCGCATTCATCTTGTTCGCGGCGATCTATTTCGTCGTACCGAATCGCAAAGTGACCTGGAAAACGGTGTGGCCGGGAGCGCTGTTCGCGGCGGTGCTCTTGAGCCTGTACGGGGTACTCTTCCCAATCTACCAGGGGCTGTTTCTGAAGAACGCGGGGTACGGCTCGGTGGTCGGACTGGCCATTGTCGTCCTAATCTTTCTGTACTACATCGGACTCATCAGTTTGCTCGGCGCTGAGATGAATACTTGGAGGGTGGGACTCCGTCCGCTCGGAAAGAAGCTCCCTCAATTGTTCCTCGCTGAGGAGCAACGCAGTGATAGCGCCGCGCCCAGCGCCTAGACGAGGTCCGTACTGGGCGCGGCGCGCGTGAGCTGGTGTTTCAATCGAGATGATCCGTGCGGCGAACGAGGCAGTTGACAGAATAACAACACTTCACGGGGCGATAACTCCCCGCTCGCCACCTAGGCGGAGGAGCACCTGATGAGTCTTGCGCTGAGCCTCAAACTGCTCCATGTCCTTGTCGCGTTTTGGCTCGTGAGTGGACTCCTTGGGCGTACCTTCGCGCTTGGGGAGGCTGCTAGAGCCTCTGAGATCACGCGCGTGCGAACGCTCGTGAGCCTCGCGGGCACGTTCGAGAGCCGCATGGTGATCCCAGGATCGTTTGCTATCTTGCTGCTTGGGCTCGCTACTGCCTGGGCACAAGGGTTACCCCTCTTCGGCGTCTTCCAGGGGGCGAGAACGAACTGGCTGCTGCTTTCTCTCGTCCTCTATGTGGCCGTCATGGCGCAGGTCCCCCTCGTCTTCATCCCCAGGGGCAAGCAGTTTGGCATCGCGCTGGAAGACGCGAGCCGCCAGGGCGCGGTCACACCCGCGCTGCAGGAAGCCTTCCGTGATCCAGCCGTGTGTGCGGCACGCCTTATTGAGCTCGCCGCAATACGCCTGATCCTGGTGATGATGGTGCTGCGTCCCTTCTAAGGGTGCCCGTTGCGATCGCCGAGGCCGCCCCTCACAGTCGCTGAAATCAAGCCTACTCACACCGACTGAGCCACCGTACCCAAACCACGAAATAACCCGCACTACCCAAACACACCCTAACCCGTGCACACCGCTAGTCATCACCGAGTTACGTGCGCGTAGATGTCTAGCGTGATCGCCACCAAGGCATGCCCAGGCATCTCCGACACGACCCCTGTCGACACGACCTCCTCGATCATCCAGAAGGTTGGTATATTGACAGTTACACTGTCTCTGTGTATAATAGACACATGAGCGAGCTACAACCTACCCGCGACGATCAGCAGCACGGGCTGACCGTCGAGGAGTTGGCCGAGCGTGGCCAGGTGTCCGTGCGCACAGTGCGCTTCTACATCGCGGAGGGGTTGCTGCCGGGCCCAGGTTCGCGTGGGAAAGCGGCCACCTATGGCGAGGAGCATCTGCTACGGCTGCGGCTGATCCGGCGTCTGGCCGAGCGAGGTGTCCCCCTGATCAAGATGCGTGATCTGCTTGACCGTCTCGCGCTCGAAGACGCCCGCGCGTTACTGGCCGAGGAGGACGAGCGCTTCGCGGCGCGGCGGCAGGCTGAGCAGGCGGCATCGCCCAAAGAGTACATCGCATCGCTGCTGAGCCAGGCACAGGCCGCGCGCCACCCGCCGCTCGCGGAGCCGCGCGCTCCGTACGCACCTGTGTCGCCGCCAGTGAAGTCACTCCTCTCACAGCCGCCTTCCCCTGGCCCCGGTCGGCAGCGCACCGAGGCTTGGCAGCGGTGGGAGTTGGCGCCTGGCGTCGAGCTCCACGTGCGCGCCGATGTGTTGGACAGCGCCCGAGACGTGATCGAGCGTCTCCTGCGGGCAGCGCGGAACTCCGACAAACAGCAGAAGACCTAGCGGTCGGACGCGATGCTGGTGCGCAGCCTTCTGATCAGAGATACGTAGGACGGCAAGCTCAGGCCTGGGAACACGCCCTATCTGCAGCCTGAGCTGCGCCAGGGGTACACAAGGTCGCTGGATAAGCGGCGGCACAAGGCGTCATGGCTCACCGCGAAGCGGCAAGCAGATGTTGAACGGGAAGACGTGACGTGGGAAGCAGGCGGGTTTTCACCGCGGAGGAGTACCAGCATGGGAGACGAAACGCACGAGAGTGAGGCCAGCGCGCGACATAGCAGCCACGTGCACGTCACGCTAGAGGGGCGGCCGGACCGCCGCCTGATCGAGCCCGCTGGCTCGGTTCGGCATATCGACTTTCACCTGCAAGTGAGCCATGTGGCCATTGATGCAAGCAGGCCACGGACACCGCTGGCGTTGGCGCTCGTCCTGGATCGTAGCGGCTCAATGCACGGCGAGAAATTGCGCATGGCCAAGCGCGCCGCCCTATCCGTGCTGGATCAGCTCGATGAGCGGGATCGGGTGGCGCTGGTGATCTTCGACGACCAGATCGATACCATCCAGCCGGCGGCGGCGGTGACGCCCACCATCAAGGCACACGCGCACGCCGCCCTGGCGCGGATCGAAGCGCGCGGCAGCACTGCCCTGCATGAGGGCTGGCTCAACGGCTGTAACGCCATTGTCGAGGAGCGCGCGTCGACCAGTGAGCATCGGCTAGCTCGCTGCTTCTTGCTCACGGACGGCCTGGCAAATGTGGGTATCACCGATGTCGAGCAGATTGCCAGTCAGGCGGGTGGCATACGTCACCGCGCCGGCGTCGGCACCAGCACCTTTGGGATCGGTGCGGACTACAACGAAGCCCTGCTCGCCCAAATGGCGGCGGCTGGCGGAGGCGAGTTCTACCACCTGCGCACTGCAGAGGAGATTGCGCGCACATTCATCGGCGAGCTGGATGAGCTGCTCGGCTCGGCTGCGGGCAACGCGCGGCTGGAGATCGAGACGCTGCCAGATGTCCATGTGGAACCGCTCGGTGCCTACCATCTGCTGCCCGCCGACGGCGCACGCCGGTCGATGGCAATCGGCGACCTGTTGAGTGGCGAAGAACGCCACATCATCGTCCGAGTCGGCTTTCCCGTGCGTAGCGCGGAGGACGCCTGCCCTGTGCGTGCGCGCGCGGTCTGGACGGCGGATGGATCCGAATATCGCACCGAGTGGCAGGAGTTGCCGTTCCAGTACGCATCTCACGCCGCCTGCCAGGCGGAGCACCCAGACCCGATGGTGATGCACTGGGTCTGGCTCGATCAGGCCGAGAGCGCCCAGCGTGAGGCGCTCCGGCAGAGCCGGAACGGCGATTGGCTCGGTGCCCAGGCCCTCGCACAGGCGGCGGCTAAGGTCATCGCAGAACATGTGGATGACGATCCGGAGCTGCGTGTGCGCCTGGAGGAGCTGCAACAGCTCGACGCCGAGCTGGCCCACGGCCCGCTTCCCTCGCTACTCTCTAAGGAAGCCTACTACCGATCGCAGTCGCGTTCGCGCGGCAAAGGCGGGCGCGACTTCCGCGGGACACCGCAGCCATAAGCCCGACTGGTAGCGCTGTGGCAGGTTCCCTTGGCCGCCTTTCTCGCGGCTACCAGCGTTTCTGAGCGCCCACTAGCGCTGCATGGTCTGGCGCCATGCTAGTGGGCGCTTCCTTCCTCGATAAAAGAATCGCGGCGGCACCGTAGCCATCGTAACCGGCCCAAGTCTCGCCGCGGTTCGCACCAGTCAAGCCGGCCGTAACAGCGAGATGTCACCCAATCCTGCATCCGCCCGCCGCAACTCCTGAGCATAATCGAGCACCAGCCCACTCTCCGTGTCCCACGCCCGCAACAAGCCTCAGTCCAATGGCCATCAGCACGATCAGCACCCACACCACCAGCGTATGTTCACCCGCTCCCGCGTCACCTATTCGCCTCACTCCGCTCGACGGTAAGCGTCCACTGTGCATCGCCGGTCACATCCATGGTGACGCTATACGCACTATAGTGCAGCATGTTAGTGAGCGGATCTGCACCTACAGTGGCGTAGGGCTATGGCTACTGGTCCACACTCGACATCCGGCATAGTTGATGCGGGTACCGCGTGTCGCGCAAAGAGGCTAGAGCCAGCGGCATGAGTGCAAGGACGGGTATTGGAGACACCATGGTAGCGGGAGATACAGCCATTCTCGCGAGCCGTGGCATCGAGGAACATGCAGCAAGGTCGTCTGCGTCGCCGATCACCTTCAGTCGATAGAGAGGGAAATCATCCATGGCCGACCTGACCGATACGATCGCCGGCATCCACCACGTCACCGCCATCACCGCCGACCCGCAGCGCAACCTCGACTTCTACACCGGCGTGCTCGGCCTCCGGCTCGTCAAGCTGACCGTGAACTTCGACGACCCTGGCGCCTACCATTTCTATTTCGGCGATGCGCTCGGCCACCCAGGCACCATCCTCACCTTCTTTGCCTGGCCCGGCGCACCCCGAGGCCGCCAGGGCACCGGCCAGGCGGCGGTGGTCGCCTTCGCCATCCCCCAGGCCGCGCTCGGCTTCTGGCTGGAACGTCTCACCCAACACGGCGTGCGCTATGAGACACCCAGCGCGCATTTTGAGAAGAAGGTCGTCGCGTTTAAGGATCCTGACGGGCTCTTGCTCGAGCTGGTCACCGATCCCCAGGCAGCGGAGCACCCGGCCTGGCAGCAGGGTCCAGTGCCGCCCGAGCAGGCGATTCGTGGCTTCCACTCCGTCACCTTGTGGGAGGAGGGCTACGAGCGCACCGCGGAGTTGCTCACCGAGACCTTCGGATTCCGTCTGCTGGCCACCGAGGAGAACACCTATCGGTATGCCGCCAGCGGCGAGCAGGGGCCGGCCACGCTCGTGGACGTGCGCTGCGCGCCCGGGTTCTGGCGTGGGAGCGTGGCGGCAGGCACGATTCATCACGTCGCCTGGCGCACGCCCGATGACGCCGCTCAATTGCGGTGGCGCGAGCGCCTCGTCGCCCTGGGCCTCAACGTCACGCCAGTCATCGACCGCACGTACTTCCACTCAATCTACTTCCGCGAGCCCGGTGGCGTGCTCTTCGAGATTGCCACCCTGCCGCCCGGCTTCACCGTCGACGAGTCGGCCGACGCGCTCGGTACCGCCCTCAAGCTGCCGCCGTGGCTCGAACCCCAGCGTGCGGACATCGAGCAGATCCTGCCGCCCGTACGCCTGCCAGGCACAACACAGCGCACACCAGCCGGAGACTATGCTAATCAGATTGAGGAGTAGCCAGGAGAGGCCGTGAAGGGACGACAGCATGAGTCGCTAGCGTGAGGCGCTCCGCGCTCCTGTCGCCACTTCCCACATTGCCTTGCGACGCTGACGTTTCATCACTGTCCCAGCTCGTCGCGTGCGGCGGCAAATGCGTCCGCCGCGCGGAGCAGATCCTGCTCGGTATGCGCCGCCGAGACCTGCGTGCGGATCCTGGCCTTGCCCTGCGGCACGACCGGATACGAGAACGCAATCACATAGATGCCCTTCCCAAGCAGACGTTCCGCCAGCTCGCTTGCGCGGTGCGCATCACCCATCATCACCGGCACGATGGGGTGATCGCCGGGCAGGATGTCAAAGCCAAGCTCAGTCATGCGCTCGCGGAAGAGCCGCGTATTGGCGCGCAGACGCGCGCGCAGATCGTCCGACGTGGTCAGCAGCTCCAGCACCTTCAGCGATGCCGCGACGATCGGCGGGGCAATCGTATTCGAGAAGAGATACGGTCTGGAGCGCTGACGGAGCAGCGTAATGATCTCCTGCCGTCCACTCGTGTACCCACCACTCGCGCCGCCACGCGCCTTGCCCAGCGTGCCCGTGATAATATCCACCCGCTCGCTGACGCCAAAGAGCTCCGGCGTGCCCCGGCCGGTAGGGCCGACGAAGCCCACCGCGTGCGAGTCGTCCACCATGACCATGGCGTTGTAGCGCTCCGCCAGGTCGCAGATCTCATTTAATGGGGCGACGTAGCCATCCATCGAAAAGACGCCGTCGGTGGCGATCAGCTTGCGGCGCGCCCCCGAAGCCGCCTGCAACTGCTGCTCCAGATCCTGCATGTCGCGATTGCGATACCTGAAGCGCTGTGCCCGGCACAGTCTGACGCCGTCGATGATACTCGCATGGTTGAGCTCATCCGAGATGACGGCATCCTGCTCGCCCAGCAGCGTCTCAAAGAGGCCTCCATTGGCATCGACGCACGAGCTATAGAGGATCGTGTCGTCCGTGCCCAGAAACTGACTGATGCCGCGCTCCAGCTCCTTGTGAATCTCCTGCGTGCCACAGATGAATCGCACGGAGGCCAGCCCATATCCCCACTGGTCAAGCGCCGCCTTGGCCGCCTCCACCAGCGCCGGATGATCGGCGAGCCCCAGGTAGTTATTCGCGCAGAGATTGAGCACCTCCTGCCCGGCGCTTACCTGCACATGGGCGCTCTGAGGCGAGGCAAGCACCCGCTCATTCTTGAATAATCCAGCCGAGCGAATGCTCTCCAGCTCGGCGTTCAGCTCATCCCGCACAGACGTGAACATTGATCTCTGCCTTTCAATGCGACGGCTCGGCCCAGCGCATCACCACCTTGCC
>DASVOW010000144.1:0-8091 GCA_036383155.1 Ktedonobacterales bacterium | reverse complement strand
AAGAACATTACTCACAGCAGCACAAACGCGACCTTTGAGGCACGTGCATGCACATGTGCCGATTGCCTGCAAGCCTGCGTATCTTCACTGGTAGCTCTTGCCTTAGATGCCTGCTCGCACGGTAGTAGCGCTAGACCTTTGCCATCGTCGCGTCGCCAATGGTGAAGGCAGCGCCGCCTATGCCCATAACGCGTATGGTTACAGTTCCGGACTTGCCTGACACGCTCAGGTTGAGATGCGTTGTGCCATTTGTCAGCGGCACCGTCGATGTGATACCGTTGGCGACGACCTCGGCATAGGCGACAGCAGCTGATGACGCACTATGGACAGTCAACGTCACACTATACTTGTCGGCGGCGAAGGTATCGGTCCATGTCTCCAGCGCCTCGCCAGCGGTTTTGGCTGGCACGACAAGCTGGTGGGTCGCTTCATCCCATCTGGCGGTGCCAGCAAGTTTGTACGGGCGGCTGACATGCTCGCCAGCCACTTGTTCCGCGGGCACCGTGGCGTGGCTTAATGTCGACGGCACTGCGTAAAACCAGACCCCGCCAATATGCAGCGGCGCCTCACCTAAGAATTGCAGATATGGGCTGCATTGCGCGAAGTAGCTCTCCTGCACGACGATGCTGTTAACATGCTGCGTGGCGACGTACTGTTCCATGTAATATCTAAAGGCATTCGCATCAGCCTCGTTGTCTGTCTGCGGAATGGGATGCTGCACCTCAAATGTGTTAAATAGGCTTTCGATTGGAGAGGTATTCTCTGGCGGCGGGACATAGCCACCGTAGCCAGACGAGAGGTTGAACGAATAGTCTGTCGCCTGCTGCCAGAGCAGGTCGGTGCGATTGTAGCCCAGCGGAAGTATCAGCACGGTGTCGTTTGGCTTGATGTACTGCTGATACATTGTCGTGCTGAAGAACTTGGGGATCGTCACGGGCGTGAAGTAAACCCCCATTTGCAGATTCGGGATGAGCACCACTGTGAGGGCAAGACCCAGAGCGATCTTGAACACCATCAGCCTGACATTCTTCGCCAGCCACAGGGCCGCCATGAGAGCGCCTATGAAATCCACGAACATCGCATAGCGCGCAGGCAGTGATTTCTCGATGAGCGGAAGCCGGAAGACTGTCCGCAACAGTGACGGGATCGTCTGAATCTTTGCGATGTAGACATCCGGCCCCAGAGTCAAGGCAGCGCTAATCAGCGCCATCAGCGCCAGCAACTTGCCGGTGGGCTTGTCCCACCGCTTGATGGCAAACACGATCATCAGCACTGCCAGTGGCAAGCCGATATAGGAATCGCGCTCGCCCTGATTTCCGCCCTCGAGCGGAACAGCAGAAAAGTACTTATAGAGCGGCAGGAAGATATGCGTCGGAATGACAAAGCCGAGTACATCACCTGAGTAGTTGTGCAGATCATGTACGACGCCGTTTCTGTACTCGATGAGCATATAGTAGAGATAGGGCGTGAGAATCAGCGCGGTAATGAGGAATGCGGCAGTCGTCTCAATTGCTAGCTTCAACGTGTGCCACCGTTGCTCGGCGTTGAGCACAAAATACAGCGCCAGGGCAAGATAGGCTAAGATGGCTACGAGCGCGAATTCTTCGACTGACACGAGAAAGAGCAGCAGCAGCGGCAGCGGCGTCAGCACCCAGTAGAGCTTGCGGCTGATGCGTCCATGGTAGCGCAGCACGAAGAGGTAGATGGCAATGGGAATAGGGAATAGCACAATGAGATGGATATGCGCCGTGCCCTGAGCGAGCATATAGCCAGAGAAACCAAAGAGATAGCCGCCGACGAGGGATGCCCAAATCTGTCGGGTCAGGTGATAGCAGAGGATAAATGTCGCCCATGCGGCCAGTATGAATGAGAGAATGATCCAGCTATTGTATGCAACGACGACGCCCGCGGTCGCGGTAATAGGCAATGCTAGCAGTGACAGACCCGGCAGCGAGGTTTGCCAGGCCAAATTGTAGCCAGATGCTTGCCACATTTTGTAGGTGACAAACGGATTGAGCCCATGCGAAACGGCATAGGGCCACCACTTGAGATACCAGAGGTTCTGGTCCAAGTCTGGCATCCCATAGTTGATCGCCATAGAATCGAAATGGTCATGGATGGGCCACCAGAAGTAGCCGAGCGCGATCACCAGATAGAGTAGCAGCGCTAACGTCGCTGGTACCCATCGCGGGAACTGCTCAACTCGCGCACGGAATGCCTCCTCCAGAGCTTGCCCCCTTGCTCGCAGCGCCAAAGCGGTGCCGGTCACCATCCTTCTGGGCGCCACCGCAACTTGCGGGCGCTTGGCAGCGTCTGGCAGATCATCCGTGAGCATTACTATACTTCTCCAATGCTATTCGCTACGCATGGCAGGGACACGAAGATAGTTCATCATCTTCGTTTCTTGCCGTCCGCGTGTAATGGTGTCAAGAATCAGGCCGCTGGTGAAGCTGATGCATGCCAGGAGGAGCATACTGACAGTGACGAAGAGCGTCGGGAACCGTGGCACCAGACCAGTCTGAAAGTAGGTGATAGCGAGCGGAACCGAGATAGCCAGGGCAGCGACGGTCAAGAAGAACGAGATCAGCGAGAAGAAGAGCAGCGGACGCTCCTGCCGGAACAGATCGAGAATATAGAGCAGGATTTTGCGCCCATCTCGGTAGGTGTTGAGCTTGCTGTGCGAGCCCTTCGGGCGCCCGCCATACACCGTGCGCATATGCGATATGGGCATCTGAAGTCCGAGCGCATGCACCGTCAGCTCGGTCTCGATCTCAAAGCCTTTACTCAGCGATGGAAATGATTTGACGTAGCGGCGCGAGAAGACCTTATAGCCAGAGAGCATATCTTCGATGCGATTCCCAAAGAGAAACTTGACCATGCCGGTCAGCAGCGCGTTTCCAAATTGATGTCCGGTGCGGTACGCTGGCTTGCCTTTCTCGCTGACTCGCACCCCATTGACCATATCGTAGGGGCCGGAGATAGCCAGCTCGATCATATCGATTGCTGACCGTGGATCGTACGTGCCGTCGCCATCTACCATGACATAGAGGTCGGCCTCGACATCGCGGAACATGCGCCGCACGACATTTCCCTTCCCCTGGAGCGTCTCATAGCAAACGATGGCGCCAGCTTCGGCAGCGATGCGCGCGGTATCATCTTTGGAGTTGTTATCGAAGACGTAGATGCGAGCGTACGGCAGCGCCTCACGGAACCCACGTATGACAGACCCAATAGTGAGCGCCTCGTTGTAGCAGGGAATAAGCACCGCCACTTCATAGTGCGTGCGCGTGGCGGTGCGCGCTGTTTCGAGTTCTGATGTCAACACTGGACGCCTATACGGTGTGGCCTGCATGCGTGGCTGCGTGCCAGCATCGCCTGGATAATTCATCATATAGGTTTCGTACCTGTCTGTTCCCACACCTTGCATCCCACCCAATGGCCATCTTATCCTAATAAGGAGCAACGAGTCACAGTCAACAAAATAGTACATCCGTCTAGTACGCACGCATACGCACGAAGGACTACACGTCGCAGATGGTATGGTGACCCGCTATACCATGTGGAACGAGAGGCATATAAGGCGGTAACGGGGCAGCCGCATGCGCCTAGCATTCTACATCTGTAGCGAGCCCTGGTCTGGCTTTCCGGTCGACAGCATGCTCGGCAACGCGGTAGAGACCAAAAAGCCACTGTTGTGATCTCTCGCGCGACTGGCCCACCGTGGCAAGATGATAGTGCGCGAGGTGTGCGTGGCATCTCATGCCAGCCCCGACCTCAGAGGCGATAAAGCCGGATAGCGTTCTCGCGCAGCACCGCCTGCCCAGCCACCTCCGCCTCGTCCGCGCTCAACTCGCCCCCTGCGACACACTCCCCCAGCGCCTCGCCCAGCACTCGCCTGGCAGACAGCGCGCCCATCCAGTGCAGCTCCGGCAGACCTACGCCGTCCGAGCTAGCGAGAAGCTTCGCGACCGGAGCAACACCGAGCGCCGCCCGTGTGAAGGCCAGTTGCTCTCCATGGCCCAGAAACGGGATGCCGTACGACAGGTCGAGGTAGGCGCGCTCGTAGATTGCCGCGAGATAAGCGCCCTCCCGCGTATAAGGGTAGCAGGCGTGCAACATGACGACCGGCATGCCGCGATACTCTGGAGCTTCCAGCATGGAGCGCAGGTGCAGCGGGTTGGCGAGGCGCAGGTCGGCGTCGGCGTCGCCGTAGCCCACGTGGAACTGCACCGGCACCTCCTGGCGCGCAGCCTCGGCGAAGACGATGTGCAGCAGCGTGTCGAGCAGCGGCTTGTACCCCAGCCGCACCGCACCCGTCGCTGCCACCTCGCTCCGCGCCTCGGCGAATGCCCTCTCTGCCGCAGCGCGCTCCCAGACCCGAATATCCAGCCCGGTGCGGTAAGCCGCGATGCTCTTGAGCGCCACATACCCGGCCCCTCGGATATCCGCTACTGCATGGCGTAGCGCCTCCTCCACCGCGTCCAGCGTCGCGTGCACGGCAATGAGATCCTGCATCAGCAACTCCACCCGCAGCATCGGCGCCGTGCGGCAACCCGCCAGCCTACCCACCTCGGCGTCGGGTAGCAGCAGCTCGCGCGGGGGATAGCCCTGGTCGATGAGCAACGCCTCGATGTTGGCCGCACGCAGCAGCGCCCCGATCAGCTCGCCACCCTCCCGCGAGCCACGGGCTGCGAGCACCGCCTCCTCAGTGGGCGGGCAGCCGAAGAAGGCGGCGAGCGCACGCAGCAGGCGCCGGTAGAAGAGCATAGAGGCTGCATGCTCCGCGCGCATGGCCGCGTCGCGTGATTCGGTGAAGTGGCCGCGCCACGTCGCCGGGTCGGTATAGCGCTGCGCGGCGTAGATGCCGTGGCAGTGGTTGTCCACCAGCGGGATGGACGAGAGGTCAAGTGTCGGCATGGCACCCCTCCGGTCACTGGGCAGCATTTGTACGGACGGTCGATAGTTGACATAAACCAGATCACACGTTATGGTACAACCAACGCGACATCTCGCGTGCCGCACCTCGCTCTCAGTGCCCAGTCGCGAGACCGGCGAGCCACTGGTGCCGGCGGCGCATTCATAGAAAGGAGGCGCTTGCAGAGAATAATCGCACACTCGCATGCACATCCAGCAGGCGACCTCGCCCGCTCGTCGCATGCGGCTCTCCTGTAGCTGCTCCGACCTTGTCCAACCGTTCCGTCGTACGTTGACGAGTCAGCCGGTGTGCTGGCGCAGCGGCCGGTACTTGCCTGGACACCGTAGTTCCGGCGATCCTCGCCTTTTCCCACTGGAGGATCATCTATGGCGGCGACAGCGAAAAGTTCAGATGTTCTCACCTCCGAGCGTGTGGCGGGTGGGCTCCTGCCCAAAGTGCTCACCACCTTCGATATGGTGGCGATCTTCGTCGCCATCGTCCTCTTTATCAGCAACGCGGCTGTCATTACGGGAGCTGGCGCCGCGGCCTACATCTTCTGGATCGCCGGCTTCCTCACATTCCTCATCCCCGGCGCCATTGTCACGGGACAGCTCGGGCTGATGTTCCCCGGCGAGGGTTCGATCTACGTCTGGACGCACAAAGCCTTCGGCGCCTTCTGGGGCTTCTTCGCCGGCTTCTGCGCCTGGTGGCCGGGCGTGCTGGTGATGGTCGCCACAGGCGTCGCTGTCGTTACCCTGCTGCAACAGCTTGGTGGCAACCACGGGCAGGCCTGGCTGGTAGAGCCCTGGCAGCAAGGGGTGGTCATCCTGGCCGTGCTCGTGTTCTCGATGGTCCTCTCGTGGCTGCGCTTCCGCGTGACACAGAACCTGGTCAACCTGGTCTTTGTCGCCTACGGCGGAGCCATCCTGCTCGTCGGGCTCGGCGGACTCCTCTGGCTGCTCGGCGGCAACTCACCAAACACCGACTTCCAGTCCGCCGCGAGTTGGGCGCCCACCCCCGAGAAGTGGACGTTCTACGGCCTCGTTATCCTGGCGCTCCTCGGCATCGAGGTACCATTGAACATGGGCGTCGAGATCCGCGACATGCGCGCTATCACGCGCTATCTCTTCTGGGGCTCGATCGTCGTCATGGCGGCCTACCTCATCGGCACGTTCGGCGTGCAGTCGGCGGTGCCTGTCGCCGAGCAGGGGAACCCCTCTGCGGTGGCCGCGGCAGTGCAGCACGGCTTCGGCCCGCTCGGGACGGTGCTGGGCGACCTCGTGACGCTGATCTTCATCGGATTCTTCCTGTTCAACACCGCCGTCTACAACTACTCCTTCGCCCGTCTGCTCTTCGTCTCCGGGCTGGACCGTCGCCTGCCCGCCGCCATGAGCAAAGTGAACGCCAACCGCGTCCCCTGGATCGCCGTCCTCGTGCAGACCGTGATCGCGGCCATCATCACGGTGATCGCATTCATCCTGCCGTACGCCTTCGCTGGTGGTGGCAATAACGCGGGCACGCTCTCCACCAAGGTGTACGACGTATTGCAGGCGGCGGTGACCGTCATCTGGTGCGTCTCGATGGTGCTCCTCTTCGTGGACGTCGTGATCATCCGGTTCAAATACCCCCAGGAGTTCGCCGCACGGCGGCTCGCCGCGCCATGGGTCTTCTACCTCTGCGCGGTAATCGGACTGCTGGCGAGCGCGGTCGGCATCTACGTGACCTTCCTGAATCCGTGGACAACGCTCATCGGCGTTGGCGACTGGCGGGTATTGTTGGCAATCATCGGCCTATGCTCGCTTGCCATCGGCGCCGCCGTCTACTTCATCGGCCAGGCTACCATCGGCAGAAGTGCGCCGCCTGCCCAGGCGAGCACAGGAGAGCAGGCGACGGCCTGAAGCTGCGACGTCGCGCTCGCGGCACCACCGCACACAAATCGGGCGAGATGGGCTGGCGGGCTGGCCGCCGGCCCGTGTTCACGCCGCGCCGTGGCAGCTTTGTACCCCAATGAAGGAGATAGTATGGACCGAGAGGCTATCCTTCGCCAGGCCCACGATCAGCACCTGCGGCTGGTGCGCTTCATGTACTGCGATAATGGTGGCATCATTCGCGGCAAGGCCAGCCACGTGAGAAGTCTGGATCGGCGCATGGCAGAGGGAATCGGGCAGACGCTCGCCATGCAGGCCTTTGCCGGCGTAGACATGCTGGCTCCCGTCGATGGCATGGGGCCCATCGGCGAGTTCCGCCTCGTCCCCGATCCGGCAACCTTCGTTGTGCTGCCGTATGTGCCAAACACTGGTATGCTGCTCTGCGACATGCTCACACACGACCACGAGCCCTGGGCCGCCTGCCCGCGCACCTTCCTCAAGCGCATGATCCAGGCGGCCGCCGGCATCGGCATTGCCGTCCGTGCTGCCGTGGAGCATGAGTTCTACTTTGTGCGCGAGACGCCCGACGGCGGCTACGAACCCTTCGATCGCAGCCTTTGCTACAGCAGTATCGGCTTCGACTCCTCGGCGCAGATCATCGACGACATCCTCGGCACCCTCGATCAGCAGGACCTGCATGTCGAGCAATTCATGCCCGAGCTCGGCCCCGGCCAGCAGGAGCTCTCCATCGAGCACGCGGATGCGCTACGCGCCGCCGACAATGTGTTGCTCGTGCGCGAGACGGTCCGCGGCGTGGCGCGCAACCACGGCGTGCTCGCGTCGTTCGCCGCCAAGCCCTTCCTCGATCAGGCGGGCAGTGGCGCGCACATCCACTTCAGCTTGTGGGGCGTGCCCGGCTCCGAGCGCGCTGGGCAAAACCTGCTCTTCGACCCTGGCGGTAGGGGCGGCATCAGCACGCTCGGCTACCATTTCATTGGCGGCGTGCTGGCACACCTGCCCGCGCTGGTCGCGCTCACCTGCGCCAGCCCGAACTCATATCACAGGCTCCAGCCGCACTTCTGGAGTTCCGCCTTCACCGCCTACGGCTTCGACAACCGCGAGGGCGCAATCCGCATCCCGTCCACGTTCTGGGGTCGCGAGGCGGAGTCCACCAACCTTGAGTTGAAGCCCGCCGACCACAGCGGCAACCCCTATCTGGCGCTGGGCAGCCTCATCGCTGCCGGCCTCGACGGCATCCATCGCCAACTCGATCCGGGCCAGCCCATTGATGTCGATCCCGCCAATCTC
>DASVOW010000143.1:0-5114 GCA_036383155.1 Ktedonobacterales bacterium | reverse complement strand
TGGTTGTGTCTCTGTGAGTGGTGTATCGGGATGGGGATCGGCGGCGGGTGCGGTCTGCTGTGCCTGGAGCAACCGAGAGCGAACAACGGGTGGCAGAGAGAACGTGTGGCGTAGGTAGAGCCCGACGCGCCGCAGGCGGTTGATGTGTAACGGGTGGGTGCTGAGGTGGGCACGCCACGCGGCGAGACGAAGCTGCGTCTCATGCTCCTGTATGGCGGCGATCTGTGTGGGCGTGGCCGGCACGAGTCGGTCGCCGTCGCGAACCCAGTAGGCGATGTCATGCTCGCTGAAGGCGTCCTCCACGTCCACTTCGCCCTCGGTTTGGGCTGTGTACATATGCGGTACATGCTCGTCCATCGCCGCTTGCCCTTCGTTAAGATGTGCCTGCTCGCCTATCCCTTCCCTCAGAGAGGAGGGGTTATGCGGCGCTGCGAATCACTGTAGGCGCATCTTTTGTTAAGCAGCCTTGAGGCTTAGGCGCGCACCAGTGACTCGGGATGAGCTGGTGTGGGACGCAGGACAATCTACGTCCAGACAGGAATTTTAAGCTGCGCGGCGTAAAGGGCGCGTCAAGATCAGGGCGCGAGGGGATCAAGATTGTATAAAGATTTGGGCGGCGGGCAGCAATCGGCGGGTTACTCGGGGCTGCGCAGACGGTAGCCGATGCCAGGCTCGGTGAGCAGGTAGCGCGGGCGGCTGGGGTCCGGCTCGATCTTGCGGCGGAGCTGGTTGACGAAAACGCGAAGATAGTGGGCCTCATCCTCGTAGTGGGGACCCCAGACGGCGCGGAGCAGTGTGCGGTGGGTTACGACTTTGCCCGCGTTGAGCGCCAGGTATTTCAGCACTTCGTATTCGGTGGGGGTGAGATGCACGTCGGCGCCGTCTACGGTGACCTTGCGCTGGGCGAAGTCCACTATCAGGCGGTCGGTCCGGAAGCGCGACTCGACGCCAACGGCGCCCGCACTTTGGGCGGCATGACGCAAGGCGACACGGATGCGGGCGATGAGCTCTCCCATGCTGAAGGGCTTGGTGAGGTAATCGTCGGCGCCGGCGTCGAGCGCCGTGATCTTGTCGGCATCGCCTGAGCGGATCGAGAGCACGATGATTGGCACGCGCGACCAGGCGCGCAACTGGCGGCAGACGTCGAGGCCATCCACGTCAGGGAGGGAGAGGTCGAGGATGACGACATCAGGGTGCCATTGGGTGACGAGATCGATTCCATGGGCAGCATTGGGCGCCCATTCGACGGCGAATTCTGCTTCGGTGAGACCGGCCCGCAGGGCGCGACGGATCTCGGGCTCGTCGTCGATCACCAGCACGCGCACCTTTCCCGAGGCGCCCGTCACGGTCGACGGGGCGAGAGGCGATGGTGTTTGCTCACTCATGGGATCTCCTGCTGGGGAGCGCGCCAGGATCTGCCTGGTCCGGCGGAGGCGAGGCCACGGGTGGGCGAGCCGCGTATGCATCTGCCGGGGTGATTTGGGTATCGCTGGCTGGCTCAGAGGATTGACTCTGGCTGAGGACGTCTAGCTCGGGGAGGCCGCCGTGCGGTCCATCGGGCGGCACGGGCAGTGTGAAGATGAAGGTCGAGCCTGCTCCGGGCTGGCTCTCGGCCCAGATGCGCCCGCCGTGGACTTCGATAATTCCCGCGCAGATCGCGAGCCCCAGACCTGTGCCGGTGGGAGGGCGTGTGTCGGCCCAGGGGAGGCGGATGCGCTGCACACGATAGAACTTGCCGAAGATGGCGTTAAGCTCGTGCGCGGGGATACCGATGCCGCTGTCGACGGTGTGTACCTCCAGATCGGTTCGTCCCGCTGAGGCAGCTACGTGGCGCGCCTGGACATGTATGGGCTGGTCGGGCGGCGAGTACTTGATGGCATTCTCAAGCAGGTTCGTGACTACCTGCTCGATCTGGGCGTGATCCATCGGCACGAGGGGGATGTCATCGGGTACATCGACAATGATGCGACGGCCCTGGGTGATGCCGGCAAGGTCGAGTCGGTCGAGCACGGTGGCGATGACGTCGCCGATGAGGTACCAGTCTTTCTCGGGGGTGGCGACTCCAGCTTCCAGGCGTGAGAGCACGAGTAGATTGCCAATGAGCCGGTCGAGGCGGTCGGCGCTGGTCGTGATGGTCTCGACGAGGTCGAGACGCTTTGTCTCGTCGTCAGATGCGGCCAAGGCGGCCAGGCTGTCGGCGGCGGCGTTGATCGAGGCGAGCGGGGTGCGCAGATCATGGGTGACCGAGCCAAGCAGAACGGTCTTGAGGCGGTCGCTCTCGTGCAGCGCTTCGGTGCGGATGGTCTGCTGGCTCAGCGCGATGCGGTCGAGCGCGAGCGCGAGTTGATCACAGACGGCGAGGAAGAGGGCGACCTGTGGGTCGGGATGTGTGCCTGAGGTGAAAGGAGCAGTGGAGGTGGGCGAGTCTGTGTGGGCGGCTTTCGAGACGAGGCGGCGGATGCCGTCGGCGCCCGCGATGCTCAGCACGCCGACGGCGCGCTTCCCGCTGCGGAGTGGCACGAAGAAGCAGAGCGGGGCGTGAGAGGATTGGGCGGCGGGGAGCGCGACGAATCCGCCGACCGCTGCACCATGCTCGAACGCCCAGACGGCCTGAGCCCCTCGCTCACGGTCCATTGTCTGGAAGAGGTCGGAGTTGGAGGGAGCAGCACTGGTCGCCAACTCGGCGGTGGCGCGGACGACGAGATGGCCGCGCTCGTCGGGCAGGAGTATGGCGCTGGCCCTTACTCCGGCTGGAGCAAAGGTTGCCACGATGCGGTGTGCGAGCGCGTCGAGCAGCGGGGCGTATTCGGGGGTGGAGACGATGAGCTGTGAGACTGCGTAGAGCGTTTCCGTGCGCTGCTGGCTTTCGACGGCGGCGCGGGCATGGGCCTGGGCATTGGCGGTGACCTGTCCGAGCACGAGCGAGGTGATGAGCAGGGCGGAGAGGGAGATCCACTGCCTCGGGTCGGTGACGGTGAAGTGGTAGAGCGGTGGGATGAAGAAGAAGTCGTAGGTCAGGAAGGCCAGCACTGATGCCAGCACGGCAGGCCAGCGGCCATAGGTGGCGGCCAGCCAGAGCACGACGAGCAGATACGCCAATGAGAGGTTTTCGACGCGCAAGAGGGTGCGGGCGCCGGCGATACACGCAGTGGCCACGGCGACTCCCAATACGGCGGCGCTGTAACCATTCATTACGTAGGGCTTGAGGGTGTGCGACATGGTATGCAGGCGCTGCTTGGTGCGCTGCCAGATATGCCGCATGCGGTTGCGCTGCGCGAGGGCTGAGGCGTATCCAGGGATTCGCGATGCGCGTGTGGTAGATGGCATGGTTGTTTTGGGTTGCTGGTGATCGGCGAGCGTAGGCACTCTCCATTGGTTGGCGCGAAGCCCTACCCCTGGCCCACCCTGCCGCACAGGGAGGGGAATGCGGTGCGTTTACATTGATGACGCACGCGTTTGGATACCATCTCGATGATGTTGGGGATCGCTACTTGCAGCATAGCATGCGCTCGGGAGGAACTACAACGAGCGGCGTTATAGGTGAATTCGCTGGGATGGGAGGGCACGGCATGCTCATATCAGGCGTCGGGGCGGTGGGGGTTTTTGCGGCGGACGGAGGCGGCGTTTGGCGTGTGGCAGCGGGGGCAGCGGTCCTGGATGGGGAGCAGGCTCAGGCGGCAGTTGATGCACTCCTGGGCGATGGTGTGGTGGCAGCTTTGGCAGTAGACGGAGTCGGGCGCGGTGAGCTGGCCGCAGGTCTGGCAGACGTGGAGCAGCTTGGAGGCGGGGCCGGAGGTGGCGCGGCCCTGCCTGGCGGGTCCGGCTGAGCTGCGATGGTAGAGGTCGTGCGCGTCTGAGCCGGACATCATTGGCCCCAGGGGAGCGGGATATCCAGATGGGGGGGTCTGGGCCGATGGGGGCGAGCCACCTGCGACAAAGGGTGGCATGGATGGCCTGGGGGCGGCAGGACGCGTGGGCGGCTCGAAGGACGCCGGGGGCGTGGCATTCCCCCAGGAGCGCGGAGCAGGAGGTGGCGGCGGAGTGGGTGAGATGGGCGCCATACTCGCGGGTACGAACTGTACTTCATCGTCCGCAAAGACTGAGCGCGGCTTGAGGGGCGCAACTGAGTTGGGCGGCACGAATGGCGCGGCGGACGATGGCGCGCTGGGAACTGCTGGAGCGGGTGCGGGCATAGCCGGCCCGCCAGTGGGGCCAGGGGAGGCTGCGGCGACGGCGGCATACGCTGGTGAGGAGGGCATGGCGCGGAATGGGGGCGCGGGTTGCTGCGACTGGGCAGTGGGTGGTAGGGACGCATACCGCTGGGGGGAGGGTGGCTGGTGTGTTGTCGCGGGCTGCTGGGCGAATGATTGCGCCCAGTTTGGGCGGCTGGTGGCGGCGCTGGCGGTTGGGGACGGCGCGGGGGCAGACTGCGCGCCTTCGTGGTAGAAGGTGATGGTGATGCCGGGGGCCAGCAGGAATTTGTCGCCATTGCTCAGCATATGTTCCTGGATGCGAACGCCGTTGTGCTGGAGGCCGTTGGTGCTGTGCATGTCGGCGATCTGCCACTGGCCGTTGACGCGACGGATCTCGGCGTGTTGCCGTGAGATCTGCGCGGAGGGCAAAACGATGTCATTGTACGAGAGGCGCCCGATGCTAAGGGGGTCACGCTCCAGTGGCACACGCTTCGTACCCTCTGGCGTCTCGATTTCGATATACGCCACGTCCGTTACCTCCCCGCCGCTGCGCGCATTGCCTCGTTATCTCTAGCTGATTGAAGTGTGCGATTCGATGTTGTCGATGCCGGACGCGAACACGTCGGTTCCGACTGGCCACGGCGCTGTCCTTGTCGCAGTGCTAGTATAGCATTGCTGTTCAATACTACTGCTGGGTCAGTACTCTTCAGCCAGAGCGGCCAGCGGTTGAAACCGCGCCTGAAGGCTTCGCTGCGCTCAGCCGCGAAACCCGCCTCCGCGGGTTAGGATCGGGCTGGCCTGGCTCTCACGCCTCATCTTTCATCCCTTCATTTTGAAGGAATGAGGCGCGAGAGCGGGACTTTTGGTCGCTTGTGAGAGATTAGAAGGCGTCGGTACCGGGAATCCATGTATGGCCTGGTG
>DASVOW010000142.1:0-2215 GCA_036383155.1 Ktedonobacterales bacterium | reverse complement strand
CGCCGTGACCTGAGCGGCCAGCACACAGACACATCTCAGGCACAGGATAGCCCCCATGTTCGTAGGCGCCTGCCGCATCACGCTCCATCTGCCCGCCAGCCAGTCCCTCAAAGACAAACGCCAGGTCGTGCGCTCCCTGCTTGCCCGCCTGCGCAACCAGTTCGACGTCGCCGCCGCCGAGGTAGATGAGCACGACCTGCGCCAGCTTGCCGTGCTCGGCCTCTCCTGCGTCAGCAGCGACGGTCAGCACGCCGACGAGATCCTCGAACACGCCGCGCGCTACATCGAAGCCACCCGTCCCGATGTGGAGATCACCGACCTCCACATCGATGTCTTCCCCTTCGGCAGTTAGCGATCGATTTGGGTTGCATGCAGCCAGTCCGGGAACTGACCGAGCACCTGATCTAATCCCGGCGCGCGCCCTGCTCGCCGTTCCTGCCACCAGGGGGTAAGCGCCCTGACAAAGGGTTCGATCATGCGAGCGCCCTGGCTCGTATGGCGCTGGATGTGCTCCGCTGCTTCCTGATCCCGGCCGATCTCCTTCAGGAAAAACCACGTTGATGCACGTACGAAGGTCTCTGTCCAGCGAGACTCGAGCGAGTCATAGATCATAGCGAATCGGCCTGTAGCCGGGTGCGTCTCTTCGAGGAAAGCGCACGCCGCTGGAACAGCAGGAAAGCGCTGCAGAACGTGCTCTAGCACAGGATGGCTCGACTCATGTTGCGCCAGCTCTATCACGGGCAAAGGATGTATCTGCTGCCCGTCCCGCGATAGGCGGCAGCAGACCGCATAGGTCTCGTGTTGATTGGCGACACCAACGCCATTCATCGCGGTCGGCACGAGGTTGATCAGCGGGACCACCACAGGGTGGTACGGAAAGAGCCCAAAGAACTGTTCTTCAAATCCAACGATATCCAGACCTGCTAAGATTCCAGCCGTATCGGCTACCACTTCAGCCCATAAGGGCACTTGCTGCTCAAACAGGGTTGCCAATTGCGCATCGTTCCAGAAGGCCGCTAGGTGAGGTGCGATATCCCGTGCCGCTGGCTCGGCAAAGTCGCGCAGCACGAAAAATGGGATGTCCTCCTGCGGCGGCGCAGTAAAGGTAGGCGGGCTGCCCAATTGGACCGTTTGCATGGCGACACTCAGGAACCATGTCCGCTCGACAGCGGCCTTCAGCCAGCGAATGGCGGGATGATCCGCGTAGGAGCGCAGGTACGTTCGCGTCGTGGTTACCAGGGCATGCTCGGCCTCTGCGATCGGGGACCCAGCGGTGAGTGCCGCGGCCACAGCCGCCAGGCGCAGATCAACACCCACTTCTAGGCCCCGCGCAAGCGTCGCCGTCGGAAGTGCTGGCTGAACGTGACCGGAGTTTTGCATGGTCATAAGCGGGGAACCTCCAATAAGACGAACTAATCACCGTGAGGAACCTGAGCATTCCGTGAATGGTGGTGCTGACGGTAGGTGGCCGTCTTGGCGCGATTGCCACACCGGTCCATCGAGCACCAGCGTCGCTTGCCTGGGCGCGAGGCATCGACAAAGAGTAAGAGGCACCGGGGATTCGCGCATTGTCGTATCAGGCGCGCCTGCTCGCCCGTAAAGAGCGCAATGGCATCGCGTGCCACGGTAGACAATGCGGCAGGCGCAGTGAGGGAGGGAGTCCAGAAGGTATACGCGTGTTCGCCCACGAACTGGGGTGCCAAATCGGGACCGCGTGCCACTTGATTGATGCACTCGATCGCCGTCGGTGGAAGTGGATCGTGGTGGATGCAGGCCAGCGCAGTGTGCCAGATTGCCTCGCGAAGCGCGTATGCCACGTCAAGATCGTCTGCTGAGACCTCGATACCGGCGATTTGCAGCGACGAGGCGGCCAGCCATTCAGCCAGATCGCGCGGCGTATACCATTCCTCAAATCTCTGGCGCTCGTCCGCTCCACCTGTATGCACAAAATCCAGGCACAGGCGACCGGAGATGAACAGAAAACGATCAGAGCGTGATGCGTGTTTGGTTGAAGCTGTCCGTTTGAGTGTCCGCATGACACCAGTATAACCGGTTGGCATGAGAATGTAAACACCAGTTATACTAGTGTTGTATGTAGAGTCTCCTGTTGATGGTGGGTAGGGCTGCATGCGCTACCTGACCGCTCAGCTTGAGACCATCGTTCATGAGCGAACGTACGCTGTCTCTCACAGTGGCGTTTATTTCCGTTACGCTG
>DASVOW010000141.1:0-2365 GCA_036383155.1 Ktedonobacterales bacterium | reverse complement strand
AGCACCACCATATCCGCCTTGATTTGGCGCGCCATCTGGAGCACGGCGTCGCGGGTCCCACGCAGGCCACTTTGCAGCGCGCTTTGCAAGCTGAAGAACTGCACTCTGCCGCCGATAAGGTCTGGGTCGAAGAAGGTGAAGTCGCGCAGGTGCTCCAGGAGCTTGTTTGTGGACTCGGAGAGCGCGGTGAGGATCAGTACGGTGCTCCCCGCATGAGCGGAGGCGAATGCGATCTGTGACGCAAGGGTAGTCTTGCCACTGCCAGGGACACCCATGATCAGGGTCAGGGATCCACGCGGGATACCACCCTTCATGATACCATCAAGGTCGGGGACGCCGGTCGATAGATATACTTGTGTCGTCATGCGAACCTACGTCCTCATTTCATGGTAACTACTGATGACTTGATCATTGCTCCGGTTTGCGCAGTGCACATGGACTTCCGATATGTTGCGCATGATCGGCAAAGGCAGAGAGGGTACAATCTAGCCATCTCCCATGTTGGAGTCAAACATATATCAGCAGGGAACGTGCCAGTCACTCAACGTGCCACGCACTGGATGTGGCACAGGTTCTGCTCGCAATGGAGTACAGTATACCGCATGCGACAACGCATATTCTGATCATATCTGGTGCGTGAGATGGAGGAGTGCGATGAGAGACATGCACACCGCATTGCCGGCGGGTAACTCAACGTTGGCGATGTGCGCGCCAGATGTCGAGGATGGAGACGATAGCGTGTGGGATGAGGAGACAACAGATACGCCACCGACGGACGTCATCGATGAGGAGCTGGATGATGTCGAGATCAATACGCAGCTGCGGTTGGAGCTTGGACGTCGCATGACGATTGCAGTGCTGGACTCGCCTGCCGGGGGTGGAGCGGCGCTCGACGAACTGCTGGCAGGGCTGGCAGCTTATCCGGAGGTGCGCGTGCTGATCGTACGGCCTGAGCATGAACAGGACGCTCATGCGCTCGAAGTGACGCTGGCGGAGGTCGAGCGCGAGGGCGCGGACTCGTTGCTCGTCTGGACGGACGGCGAGGCAACGGCAGCCGACAAGGGAGATCACGCCTGCTCGCCAGCCGAGCGCTGGGTACGGTTGGTGGAGTCTGTCGCCGAGCGGCTCTTGCTTTTCGATCGCTGCTTCATCGCGCTGATCGGCGATGGGGTGTCGCGCGCGGGAGCGCGGAAGCTGGGCTATGAGGATGGGTTCGCGAGCGAGGCGCCGGTGACCGAGCTGGTGCGGACACTGGTGCGCGAGACGTTGGCACACGAGGCATGTGGCAGGCGCGGCAGCAGCCCGCCGTGTTATCTATGAGGAGCCCCTACTCGGCAGTTGGTATCCGTTCGGGGTTGCCGGGGTGGCGGGCACGGAGGCGAGCGATGGCGCGCTCTGTCACTTCGAGATCGGCCTGGAGCGCGCTCTGTTTGTATTCACGCACGAGCATCTGATATTCGAGCAGACGCGGACGGCGCGAAGGACGCTCGCCGAACTCGCGGAGTACCCAGTCCATGTGGGCGAGCTGGGCGCGCAGGGTGGCGAGGTGTTCCTCCAGGTGGCGCAGCGCGACCTCGTCGGATGTCTGGCCGCAGAAGAAGAGCCTGGTGAGGAATTCGTCTTTCGTAAATCGCTCCGGCACCGCTTCGGCAAGCCAGGCATCTAGCTCGCCGCGGCCGGCGTCGGTCAGGTGGTAGACACGACGGTTGGGGCGGCCCTCCTGATAGATGAGCTCTGAGGAGACGAGGCCGCGAGTCGCGAGCGCCTTGAGGGTGGTGTAGATCTGGCTGTTGCCGGCGTTCCAATAGGTGGCAAGGGAGCGGTCGAAGGCGCGCTTGATATCGTAGCCCGACATGGGATGGGCACCGAGCAGCCCCAGGATGATGTAGCGCAGCGTGTTGCGCCCGGTATCGCCGTCGCGTTCGCGAGCACTACCGGCGCCGGTATTCGCTCGCTCAGCGCCAGCGTTATCCGCAGGCTGGCGGGCTGTCTTGCTCCGCAGCGTCTCTGCCATAGTTCGCCCCATACCTCCAGAGAAGAATATCTCTGTCGCAGCATATCACGTCTGTGACATCTCGCAGTGGAGAGGAGCATGGTACGCGCAGCGCAACACGCCAAAGAAAATGGAATGGGACCGCTCCCTTCTCTCATGTGGAGAAGTGGGCCGGTCCCGTTGCGCTGAGTGGATGTGAAATTGGTTGGGTTGGGATACCGAGGAGACGCCGCGCCCCACCGACGATGCGGGGGATTACGCGGCGTCGCTCGATCCGCTCTGGGCTGAACCGTCGTTGTCTTCATCCTCGCCGGTGACGTTGAAGGCACGCTCAATCTGGACACGTCGTGTGGCACGCTCGCGGCGCAGCAG
>DASVOW010000140.1:0-6862 GCA_036383155.1 Ktedonobacterales bacterium | reverse complement strand
GGCATCGGCATGGCGCTCGGCGCGCTCACCTGGGGCTACTGGGCGCTCTACCTGCTGCGTCGCCGCTGGACCACTCATCGCCTGCTGCTGCTCGCGATCACGCTCAGCCTGCCCCTCGGCTACATCGCCGTCGAGCTTGGCTGGATGGTCACCGAGCTTGGCCGCCAGCCCTGGATCCTCTATCACATCATGGCTGTGCCGCAGGCGTTCACCACCTCGCCCTACGTGCCGCAGCTGTTCTTCCTCTTCCTGGGGATCTACATCTTCGTCTCCGCCGCTACGATCTACGTGCTCGTGCGCTACTTCCATGGCCACCCACTGCCTGCGGAAATCGCCCCCGAGCCGCTGCCACTTCCCGCGGACGAGCCAGCCCCTCACCCGCAGACTCAGCCGCAACCTCTGCGACCCGAGCGCATCCGGCGTCTCGCCCGCCGCACCGCCACCCGCACCGCCCGTGCGCTCAGCCGCCGCGTGCCCGGCAGTCCATCCCGTGTCCACCGCGAACAGCGCCAGCGAAAGGTCACCATCCATGACTAGCCACACCACCCTCTCCACCGTTGCCACCGCAGCCTCGACCGAGACGCGGGCCACACTTGCCTACGCCGTCCTCTGGGGCGTGCTCACGGTCTACGCCGTCCTCTCCTCCCTCGACTTCGGCGCCGGATTCCACTACTGGCTGGCAGGGCTGCGCTCCGATCCCGCCCGCGACCGCGTGCGCTCGCTCACATTGAGCTACCTCTCGCCCGCGTGGGAGACCACCAACGTCTTCCTCGTCCTCTTCATCGTCGGCATGATCGGCTTCTTCCCCGCCTCGGTGCGCATCTACGGCACTGCCCTGCTGCTGCCCCTCTCGGCTGCGGTCATCGTGCTGACGCTGCGTGGCGCGTTCTTCGCCTTCCATCACGTCGCGCCGTGGGCCGACCGCGTGCTCGCGCCCGTCTTCGGCCTCGGTGGCTTGCTTGTCCCCGCGCTGCTGGTCAGCTTTCTCTCCTCCGCTGAGGACGGCGCGATCCGTGTGACCGCCACCGGTGCCATCCTCGTCTCACAGCGCACCCTCTGGCTCTCGCCGCTCAACATCGTGCTGGCGCTGACCGCCATGGCCGCCGCTATCTGGCTCAGCGCAGTCTTTCTCGCGCGCTACGCCGCCCGCCGCCACGACACCGAAGTCGCCGTCTACTACCGCCACGCTGCTGCCTGGGGTGGCGCGCTCACTGCCCTCTTCGCCTTCACCCTGGCGCTGGTGCTGCGTGCCGTCGCCCCGTTCCACTTCGATGCGCTCGCAAGCGTCTGGCCGCTGCACCTCATCTCCGGTGCGCTCTTCGCCGCCGGCTTCTGGGCCGTGGCCTATGGCGGGCGGCGGCGTAGCGGCCTCGCCATCGTAGCCGCCCTCACGCAATACGCGCTGGTGCTCCTGGTATTTGGGCTGACGCGTCTGCCCTGGCTCGTCTACCCCAGTCTGCGTGCCGCCGACGCGCTCACTCCCCCTGCCACCTTCACCGCGCTCAGCATCACCATCATCGCCGGCATGATCCTGATCGCCCCCGCGCTCGGCCTCTTCTATGCCCTATTCATCCGTCCGCCCCGCCCGCAGCAAGCACATACGCCAACAGCCACACCCACCATCACCACGCCATCCGAGCCCGATGCCCATCCCGCCCCCTCGCTCCCCCATCCTGTCCACCAGCCCATGTGATAGATACCAACTCGGCCTGGATGCTCGCTGCCTGATGGGTCTGTTAAGCCTGGCCACCCTCATGGCCCCGAGAGGATCGGCTGTGGTGGGTACTCTCCTTCTGCCACAATTGGCTCACACTGCTGGTTGCCAGCAGCGAGCCGTTCATCCCGCCGATCCCACCACAGGCGACCATCAAGTCGATGCCCGCGACATGCCCTGCGGCTGCGCTCCATGCTGACTGGTGTGATCCATCTGATCCATCACGTCGGTCATCAGGTTCACCATCACCTTTCCGTCGGCAGTGCCGCCGTGGGGACAAGCAGCGTCACGACCTCAGTGTCGGGATCGACGTGCGCCACCACGCCGAATGGGACGGTGCGCACCGCCTCGGTCGTGAGGCTCCCCCTGACGATCAACAGCCCGCGCGTCGTATCGACCCGCGTCACCTCGCCGACATACGCGTCGTCGATATCCAACACCGTCATGCCGACGGTCAGGGTGCGCGTCAGCTCATCCACACGCACGGGCTCTACCTGGACCGGACGCCCGTCATAGCCGCTGCGCATCTCATGCGTGAGCACAGCCTCAGTGCGGCCCGTGCTGGGGTCCGTCTGCTCCTCGACGAGCGGACTCGCGGCAGGCGGCAGCAGAAAGGCGTCGGTGAGCGCGTCTTTGGGAATCCGCAGATAGATCTCGCGCGGGGTGATGCTCTGCATGAGATGAAACGGCACATACAGCTCTTTGCGCGCGAGCCCACCTGCTTCCACTTCCATATAGCCGGCGTTCAGGTCGTAGCGCCGCACGACGCCGATCTTGGCGCCGTCGACGTCGTACACCGGCAGCCCCTCGTCCATCCACTCGGCGATCGGCACGGCAACGATGTCATCCTGCCTCCGGTTGTCGTCTGCATTGTTTCGCATGATCTTGCTCCTTGCCAATTCTGGTCGTTCTGGGCGCCATGAGCGCCCACTACTCAGCGTTTGAGCACATCAAGCCAGTTGGGCTCGCTTCCTGAACGGGTCGGTTGTCGTGGCGAGTCCCGAACATGAGGAAGCCACGCACGCTCACGGTGCTGCTCGGCTCTGGTAGGCGCGCATCTTGGTGACCTGATCGGGCTGGCGGAAAAGCCAGATGAGCACCACACCGGTCACAAAGCCTCCCACATGCGCCCAGTAGGCTACGCCACCGGCGGCGGTCGCCGCGTCCGAGCTGAGCGAGGCGATGCCCGAAACGAGTTGGAGCAGAAACCAGCCGGCAATCAGGACCCAGGCGGGCAAGCGAATCGGGATGAGGATCCACGAAATTGGCAGCAGCGTTCGTACGCTGCTCGTCGGATAGAGCACGAGGTAGGCGCCCAGCACGCCAGCGATGGCGCCGCTGGCCCCCAGCCCGGGCACGTTCGAGGAGGCCGACGTGGCGATCTCCAGCGCGTTGGCGCCGAGGCCACAGGCGAAATAGAACAGCAGATAGCGCAAATGGCCCATCGAACGTTCGATATGGCTGCCAAAGACCCACAGGTACAGCATGTTGCCCAGGATATGCGTCCAGCCCGCATGCAAGAACATCGAGGTGAAGAGGGTGAGCCAGAACGGGGTCGGCGTGCCAGGGTAGACCGCGCACTGACTCGTATATTCGCAAGGAACGAGTGAAAAGTCGTTGATGAGCCGGGTCAGGGCCGCGGTTCCCTGTGCGCCGACGGCAAGCTCGTAGAAGAACACCAGGAAGTTGACGGCGATCAAGGTGTAGTTGGTCCACGGGACGATCTGCATGGCCTCGTCGTCTTCCGAGGCGGCATATGGAATCATAGCGCGCTCCTTCCCGCTCCAGGCACTAGGCGTATGGAGTGGAGCAACAGCGTGCAGGCACGGGAGGCACGGGAGGCACGGGAGGCCAGTGACGTCGTGACGCACGACAAGTCCGACCTGGCAACGTTCCCGCCGGCCCTGGCGCCCCAGTGACCGAGATGGTGCCCGAGCACTTGCATGTGTGCAGCGCTCGGGCACGGCACGACGCGTCTCTAGGCGTCTCGAGCGTCGGCGTGCGGCTGGGATGTATCGCCCGCCGTCGAGGATGGCAGGAGGGCCGCCAGGTCCCCCTGCAGGCTTTCCTTGGGTACCAACAGGTTGACGGTATAGGTGGCCGTATCGACGTCCGCGACGGCGCTGAAGGGGGCGACCAGAACGTCGATCTCAGGGCCAGCTTTCACGAGGAGCATCCACCCGTGCCGGCTGTCGAATTGCTGGAGTGTGGCCACGTGCCGCCCCTCTATGTCGTGGACCCGCATGCCCGCCCTGAGTTGGCTTGCCAGCGTCGCGTAGGTCTGTTGGAACGCCTCCACGTTCTGGCCGCTGGAGCCACTGCGCATGCGCTGGCCCACGGTCGTTTCGCGCTGGCCGGTCCGCCAATTCGTCCACTCCTCCAGCACCGCCTGGGATGCGGGCAACACCGTGTACTGCATGGTCAGCGTGGCCCCGGAGACTGTCAGGGAGATGCGGCGCAGATCAATGCTGGCGATGAGGTGGAAGGGGATGTAAAATGTCTCCGGCTCCAGCCCCCCACGGTAGACCTGCATGTAGCCAGCGGTCAGGTCGAAGTGCTTGACCGTGCCGACCTTCTGCCCATACGTGTCATAGACGGGCGAGTCCACATGCATCAGGGTGTCGATGTCTTCGACGACGCCCTGCGTGCGATTCGGGTTCTCTGCCATGGTGGCTTCCTTTCGCGGTGCTTCACATTCCTGCTGGTTCCTATGACTTTGTCGCGTGGTGCGGTCATGGTCACTCGCCGCCCTTCCGTGGCCGTCGACGAATCGGTGTGCGTCTTTCGGCCGTCGTCGCTGCACACGTGCGGATCTCCACGATCCAGAGGTCCGGTCCGTGCTGGGTATCAGGCTGCGACAGGCTTGCCAACCAGGAGACCGGCGGCGGTGGTGGGACCCACCGGCTCGATGACCAGAGGAGAGTGCCTCGACATCTGCCTCCCCCGCCGCACGATTGCCCAAGGTCTCCCGACCAGGAAAAGGCACCGGCTGGCCGGTGCCTTTTCCTGATGCATGCCCGGTGGTCACCCGGTGGCCAAGGTTTCCGACCCGCCCTTCCGCACCGACCCTACCGCCTTGCGCACCTCCTGCAAGCGGAAGGCATAGTAGAGCAGCGTGGCGCCGTAGGCGATGGCGTAGATGCCCACCAGCCACGTGAGGGTGACCACGCCCGCCCGCGGCCAGACGGCCAGCAGGATGCCGAACACCACCGAGAGGAGGCCGGAGAGTCCGGCCAGCCAGGGATGCGCCAGGGTGTCGGGGTAGGCCAGTGCGAACGCGATCTCGGCTCCCCCGCTAAGGATGGCCCAGGCCGCGACCAGGTAGACGAAGGCCAGGGCGGTAATGCCCGGCCAGACGAAGGCCACGATGCCGGCGGCTATGCTGAGGATGCCACTGACGGCCAGCCAGCCCCAGCGCTGGTGCGCCTCGCCGGCGCGCACGGCGGCGACGAGCGTGGCGATGCCCGAGAGCACCGCGAAGACACCAAAGACAAACACCAGCGCCAGCAGCGTCTGGCCGGTGTAGATGAAGGCCACGATGCCAAAGAGGATGGCGAGCACCCCACGTATGACCAGTGACCACCAGATCCGCGAAGCAGTCTTCGAATCCATACCATTCCTCGCTTTCGCAGTTCGATTCTCGATGATTTCGATTCTCGATGCGCCTCTCCACGAGGGCCTGGGTTCGCGCATCATCACCATAATGGGAGACAGTTTCCTGTAACTACCTCCTTGTGACACATCGCCCTACGATGTGTGACGTTGTTCTTTGGCCATCGACCGTGCGCAGCCATGTGTGGCTGTGCGTCGTGTACCGTGATCCTCGCCTATTCGCCTCCTCTCAGTGAGGCGGCATCCGCACGAGCGGCGACGGCGTCGAGCACCGCCCATTCGGCCAATTGCTCCGATGGTGGCTTCATGAGTTCTCTCCTCTGTGTCGACGATGTCGACGACGTCGATATCAACCGGGGAGCGGCTCATCCGCAGCGGGCAGGCCTCGCCGCTCCCGTGCTAAGGTGCCTCAGCTCGTGATCGTATGTGTGCTCGCGTTCCTCCTTCTAGGCTTGCGTGGGCTAGCCCTGTGCGGGATAGCCCTGTGCGGGCTGCATCGCGTGCTCCTTCACGATGACATCCCTGGGCACGGACAGGGACACCGAGAGGGTGTAGGGGTCGACGCTCTGGATGGCCCCGAAAGGCACGAACAGGACGGTGGGCTTGAAGATGCCCTTCTCCACTGACATCAGGCTGCGGGAGACGTCGTACTGCGTGATGTCGCCGACGTGCTCTCCTTCGGCATCGAAGACCGCCATGCCGATGGCGAGCTGCTGCGCGATGGCGCTGACGTCGACGCGCGAAACAGTCGTCTGTTTGTCGTCGTAGCCGCTCTGCACCATCTGCACGTGGGTCGTCTGCGGCGTTAGCGCGCCCTGCGGGCCGGGCACCAGCCGGGTCTCGCTGACGGTGGTGATCTTGGGCGGCTGCGTGTACTGCGCCTCAAGCGTGTCCTTGGTCAAGGTCAGGTAGATGTCGCCCGGGTCGATGCTGCGAATCAACCGGAAGGGGATGTACAGGTTCTGGTCGCCCAGCGGGCCACTGCCCACGATCAGGTAGCCGGCGGCTGTGCTGTACATCTTGACGGTGCCGACCCGGTCGCCATTTGCGTCGAAGACGGGCAATCCTTCGGCCAAATACTGGTCGATGTCCTCGACCACGGTGTGTGGACTGCTTGGACTGGTCATGTTGGCGTCTGGCGTGTTCGAATTGGTCATGGTGGCGTCCTTTCTCCGCGGAATACGCGGACTTCGCTGCTTTGGAAGCTCAGCACGTCTGGGGGAGATCGCTCCCTCAGGGTGCACAAGCGGGGGCCAGCGCGCTTGGCCCCGCGCCCGCGTGCGCGAGTTTCCCGGTAGAGCGCTCCGTTCTGTTCCACGTCTCCACACCATCAGCGTACCCGCTCCCCGCCGGATCAACCCCCTGTGAACGCTCAGTCTTGATGCGCCTGACTCCGGCGGTGGGGGCCTGGTCAGATGCTCAGGGGACGTGCCGGACAGGGAGCGTGCTGGCTACAATAAGCCGCGCTGCGTGGCGACCGCGACCGCCTGGGCGCGGGTGTCCACCACCAGCTTGTGGAAGATAGAGGTGAGATGG
>DASVOW010000139.1:0-7891 GCA_036383155.1 Ktedonobacterales bacterium | reverse complement strand
CATCCGCCCTAGCTCGACACGCTCCTCACGATATTCACCTTCCTCGATAGGTCGCCCAGAGCCAGCCAGTCCGCCGACAAACCAGCCTATAGTCCCGCCAACAATCGCGCAGACAATCACGCCAGCGGCCGTCGGTGACGTAACACTATGTACCAGCAAAGAGGTAAGCCAGGCAATGAGTGCCCCAACGATTCCACAAATCAGGCTCCCGACGATAGACCAGGTCGCGGAGTGTGCTACCTGCGCTCGAGGAGGAGGCGCACCTTCTACGTGCTCCTGCGATACGAGACTTACACGCCGCAGATCGAAATCGCCCGCACATATGGCAGCGAGCGCGCGCTCAGCCGACCGTCGATCAGGAAGTTGCCCCGCGAGCATGCGTGCCATAATATCCTCCTCTTGTCTACTCATCCGCTTTACATACCGCAGGGCAAGACGGCAACTTTATTCCGCGACATCTAGCGGCCGATGGGTAGAGAGTACGCGCGGTCACGTATCTTCGTAGCGCCGCGCGTACGTAGCATACTCCGCCTAGTCGTCAACCATGTGCTGATCGCGCTCATCCACAGGGCGTGTGTTCGGCACCGATCGCGGCGATCGGCGTGGGTCCGTGATCACATCCTCATCACCTACGGAGCCATGTGCACGCCCCTGGATGATATCTTCGTCCATCGCCGGACGCCGTGGCACAGTCTGTCGCGACACATCGTATCCTTGCGCCGATCGGTCGCCGCTCATAGACCGCTGCTCATCTGCTGGCAACGATTGATCATTCACCATCGCGTCGCTGGCACTATCTTGCCGCGGAACGCGAGTCTGGTCCGGAGGAATGTTAGGCATAGTGCCGCTCAGCATCTCGCGTGACATGCCACGCCGCGTATCGGCCATAGCATCGGGTGTCGCACCTGCAGAGCCTCCCAGCGGCACGGAACCGCTCGCCGAAGGCGCGGGCGTCGTGCCGGCTGCGTTGGTGTCATATCCGCTGAGCTCGGCGTTTCGCGTGTCAGCCTGCAACTGTATGTCTTCCGCACCGTTATCGAGCATGATGCGACGCGCCTCCGCGTCGCGGCCCTGTGGATCCACCGTCACAAGGACACCGCCCTGCTCGACACGATTCTGATAATATTCGGCTTCGTCACGCGACAGGCCCAGGCCGGCCAGCCCACCGACGAGCCACCCCGCTGCGCCGCCGACCAGCGTTGCAAGCACACCGCCCGTAATAAATGGGCCTACTCCCGGAATTGCAAGTGCGCCTGTCGCTGCGAGCAGTGCCCCTGCTGTGCCACCGATCACACCACCAGTAACGGCACCTGCTGTTGTGCTGACATCCTGATCCTCGGCAACCTCACGCGCGTCACTACGATCCCGCATGACGATGCCCATACGCTGAGGATCGAAGCCAGCGGCTTTGAGATCGACGATAGCGTGCTCCGCTGATCGTCGGTCGGGAAAAATCCCGGCAACAGTACGAGCCATATATCCCTCCTCTCAATCAGCGTGCGATACGCTGGTATATCATTCAATGGGACATCTGCGTCATGCACCGCGAATACCCTAAGCATCTCGCACGCTTGTGTCCGCAAACACGAACGCTGTACAAGGTTTGCACGATACATGCCAGGCCGTTTCCAGCCCTACTCGCCCTGCTTAAATCCATGCTTTGTGACAGGCATCCTTCTTAAGGCACAGTGCCTGTTGCGACTCTATATCAACCGCCAACTGCACGACGCCACCCAACCCCACGATCGCTGTAACAGTGCCGCGTTGTCCGCCTGAATAGCCGCCCAGCCGCATTCCTCTGATCGGCTACCGTGCAAAGCTACTGACCCTCATCGACAGGCTGTGCTCCCTGCTCCGGGCTGTCGCGATGCTCCGTCACCTCCACAACCTCACGGCGCAGAACATCATGTACATCGTACCGCTGCTCGACGATGTTCTTGCGGATACGAATGTACTCCCTGACGAACGACTGTCTCTGCACCACGAGGCGCTCCTCGATTACAGGCACTATCGTCTCGTTGGGATTATTCGCGCCGCTGCCATCGTACTGGTCCGCCGGAATATGCTCGATCACCGCTTCCTCATGGTAGACCGGGACGGAGATATGTTTCTCTTCGGTTTCGACACCTTTATGAACGTGGATCCAGCCAAGCCTGATCGGCTGCTTCTGGACCACTAGTTCCTCCACAGCCAGCGGGATGCGCAAGTCAGGCTCACCATCTTCCTCCCCCCCCACTCCCGTCTCTCGCCCCGCTTTGTCCCGTTCAATACGGCCATAGATATAGTGAGGAAGCTGGTCCGACTCCAGGTTCAGCGTAACGATAGGACTGAAAGCCTGCTGCGTGACCTCAGTGACGAGCATGAGAGGCAAGCTATAGCGCCATTGCCCGTCATCTGAGCGCACAATCATACAATCTGGCTGCCCATCGCTGGCGGATCCGCATTGGGCCAGGCGCTCGACCGTGCCAAGGAAACCATCCTGTGTACGCACCCGTGCACCCGGTAGCACAGAAGTGAAGCCACTCATTGATCCTCTACCTTTCCACAGACTGGCCCCGGCTGGGTGCACTTCACGACAGGTAGCACCTGCTCTCAGCCTAGTTACTCAGCGACGCAAGGCGCGTGCCAGCGACCCATGGGCACATGTGAGCGCGCCATGCACGAGAGCCGCTGGCACATCCCGTGATAAAAGAGGGCGAAGACACAGGCACGATCGAGGCGCAAAGGAAACAGCACAATGCAAGGCCCCAATTTTCCTCAGGGCGACAGTGGCATCAACGATGTATATGTGTCAAGTTGGAATGAGTTGAGTGATAGGCTCTACGCACTGGCAGTGAATCCTGCACTTGAGCGTCTCCGGTCGCGCTACGTGTTCCGAGGCCTGCCAGAGGTGAGCTTCGGCCTGGTAACTACCCTCGCTGGGTGGGCCCTATCACGAGTTAGAATCGGCAATCCTCGCAAGCGTCCGCAAGTACGCGCAGGTTGGCAGGTTGGCCTTGGCACCGAAACATCCTACTGGAACTGGCTCGCATTAGCGCAGCATCATGGCCTTTCAACTCGACTCCTCGAGTGGACATACTCCTCCTTTGTTGCGCTGCACCTTGTCACCGACCGAAGTGACCGCTTCGATACAGACGGCGTGATCTGATGCATCGATCGCAAGGCGGCACACCATTGGCTCCCCGAGGGGCTAAAGGAGCGGCTCGCGATTGAGACTACTGATGTATTTACCGCGGAAATGTTTGAGCAGGAGGCAGCTATATTGCACGAATTCGACTCGCTTGATGCGGAGCCCTTTGTAGCATTCTTTGAGCCACCTTCGCTTGGCGAGCGCATCGTAAACCAGTTCGCCCTGTTCTCTCTTCTCTCAGATCCCCGGCTCCCGCTTGACCACTGGCTAATGCAACGCCCTGACAGTGTCCAGCGGTTGGTCATTCCCGCCCGTCCGAAGTGAGAGATCCGCGAACGTCTCGACGAGGCAAGTGTAACTGAGCGCGTCCTGTTCCCTGGGCTAGACGGCCTCTGCCGCTGGCTGACCCGCTACTATATGCCACGCCCACGCGAAGAATAAAACACATGCCGGGTGGATCGAATTGATCCACCCGGCTCATGAGAATGCTCTAGACTCCCCAGTCGGCGCGCTTACTTAAGGGCAGCGGCTTTACGCAGAGACTCCATATCTCGCACCATATAGGCGAGATCCGAGGCGAGACGAGAAACCTCTTCCATATCGTTGAAGTAGGTCATCTGAATATCTATGCCCATCAGCACCCCGAGCAACAACGCTTCTGGAATGGCCTCGCGCTCGATAGCCGTGAGCGGGCGCACGCGGCTGTACGTCGCAATCGTGGCACGCAGCAAAGGTGGTCGGCGGTCACCCAACCCCCAGGCGAAATCGAAGAGGGCAGTGTCACGATGAGACTTCTCAAAGTCAAGCACCCCGCTGACACTAGCGGTGATGGCATCGCCGCGCCACAGCACGTTCGCGGCAACGTAATCGCCATGCACGACGAGCTTGGGCAGTTGCGGATACAGGTCGCCAAAATATCGCACAGCAAGCCGGTCACGGACATGCCCGAGCAAATCAGGCGAAAGGTCAGGATGAGGCTGCCAGCTCTCCAGCACGCTATCGACCGTGTCGAGTGTCCAGGCACCCCAAGGACCAAACTCCTCACCCTCGGGAACGAAGCCTTCGAGTGCTACATGGAGCGAGGCCAACATCTCGGCAGCCTTAGGCCGGCCCCACATCCAGTCCTGGGTAGTGGCACCGCGCCCCTCCAACGCATGGTAGAGCGCCCAATGCGAATCAGCGGCCTCCGTGAAGCTGGCACCTGTGACGTCGGGTATCCACTGGGGTACGGGCAAGCGCTGCTTGGACACATGTGCCATTACGCTATGCATATGTCGAATCGCGCTAGGCGGATACCATTTATAGAAACGCTTGAGAAAGTAGCGATTATTGCCCGACAACACCTCCCAATAATGGGCGCGTGGCTGCTGCGTAGCGGAGGGCGACGGCTTACGCGCTGTGCCATCGTGGATACCAAAGCGATCCAACACCTCGCCCAACGCTGCCGGAGCATTCCACTCCTGAATAGTTAGCACCTCGCCAGCAAGACCACGCTCTGCGGTACACTCCTCGCAACCGATCAGTTCGCCGTCCGGATTGACCACGAGCATGTCAAGTGTTCGTCCACAGAAAGCGCAGTGCAGCGGATTCTCTTCTTCAGACATCATCTGCACAGACATAGAGATCTCCTTAGTGCGAAGCATAGGCTTCGATATTATCTGCCCAACGGCTCATTCATCCCTGCTTCCTTCCGAATGAGTGTCCAGGCGAAGCATTCATTGTAGACGCCCAGTCACGAGCAGTGGACGGCTTAGCACAAGGCAATACGACATACAGATAAAGATGGGCAGGCATAGAGGGTGTGAGTATGAGTACGCTGCATCCTACGTTGCCTCATTCGCACACATAGCACATGAAGTCGAAGGCGCCAAACCTCGTGCCCCCAACGAAGCATATTGCTTTGCTTACGCTAAGTATAGCACAGGTCAAGTAGTTGCAGAGCACTCGTGGCCGATATACCCTACGAGAGTAGGAGAGTCGTGCTATTCACGTGCACGGTACACTTTCCGTTCCCGCCAACCATTCTCCTCTTCAGCGCATCCCGTTTGTGTGTCTGCCTGGCACTTGACGAAGGCGGCATTCACCGTATACAATAATCTTCGCGGGTTTCATAATCTGCATGCCGCACGGCGCATTCGTCTAGCGGCCCAGGACGCCGCCCTCTCAAGGCGGAGATCACGGGTTCGAATCCCGTATGCGCTACCAATTACGGCCCGGTGTTATACCCGGGCCGCATTTTTTGTGGTTTTGCGGCGCGGGCACGCATGGACATACTCTCCGTTCTCATGCCGTGTACCAACCCTCCTCTAACGGCCTCGCGGTACTCATAGTGCCATATCTTCTATATGCCTGCAAGCCTTCACCCCTGCTTCCCGCCCGCTCGCACGATATCCATACAACACGAGAAAGTGGAGGCTTGGCTGAAGGGGCGCACCACGTTGATGTATTGACAACACCCTAGCTCACGACAATACTTGTGTCCAGCAAGATATCCACGGCCTCACCCATTGCTCCATTGATGTGAGAGGCACCAGGGTATCGTGTGAGTGGTCAGCAGGGCTGTCCCGAGGCAGTGCGTTGAGTGACGCGAAAGAGGAGATTCCATGGCTGAGCTCATCCCTACCACAGTCGTCGGCAGTTATCCCCAGCCGGAATGGCTCGTGGATCGCGAGAACCTCCGCACCCGGCTGCCTCCGCGCGTCCGAGCACGCGAGCTCTGGCGTGTGCCTGAGCCTTTCCTCGAGCAAGCCCAGGACGACGCCACGCTAGTCGCTATTCGCGACATGGAGCGGGCAGGTGTGGACATCATCTCCGACGGTGAAATTCGTCGCGAGAGCTATTCCAACCGCTTCGCCACCGCCCTGGAGGGCCTCGACCTCGACCATCCAGGCACTGCCATCGACCGCACAGGACACCCCAACCCGGTGCCGCGCGTCGTCGGCCCCGTGCGCCGCACCCGCCCAGTAGAACTGCGCGACCTGGAGTTCCTTCGCCGCAACACCGACCGGCGCATCAAGATCACTGTGCCGGGCCCTTTTACCGTCACGCAGCAAGCACAAAACGATTACTATCCAGATGACCGCGCGCTTGCACTCAACTTGGCTGCGGCCATCAATGAGGAGATCAAGGACCTCTTCGCGGCAGGCGCCGATGTCGTTCAGATCGACGAGCCCTACTTACAGGCCCGCCCCGAGAAAGCCCGCGCCTACGGAGTCGAGGTCATCAACCGGGCGCTCGAAGGCGTCCAGGGCACGACCGCCCTGCATATGTGCTTCGGCTATGCGGCCATTGTCCACGACCGCCCCGGCCAGTATGCCTTCCTGCCCGAGCTGAGCTCCTGTGTAGTCCAGCAGATTTCCCTGGAGGCCGCGCAGCCCAACCTTGACCTCTCCGTGTTGAGCGCACTCCCCGGTAAAACCATCATCCTCGGCGTGCTTGATTTAGGAACTTTGAAGGTGGAAACCCCGCAGCAAGTTGCCACACGCATCAGTGCCGCGCTCCGCTATGTCGAGCCAGAGCGCCTCATCGTCGCGCCCGACTGCGGGATGAAATACCTTCCTCGCGACATCGCCTTCGCCAAACTCCAGGCGATGGTAGCAGGCGCCGCCATCGCCCGCAAGGAGCTGAACTGAGTCTTGCCCGTAGCAGGTATCACAACGCTCTGGCGCGCACGTCTGCCCTGCATATCAATCTGCCCTGCATATCAAGTTGTGGTGTCAGGGTACGGCAGCGACCAGTGCTGGAGTTTGCGCGCGTACTCGCGCTGGAATCCCAGTGGCTCTGGATAATCACGCTCAAACAGAGCGATGAAGAGCGTGAGCGTCAAGAACGGATGCGCACCTAGCTCAAAAAGCGTGACATAGTCGTGCGTAGCCAGTGCCTCGCGCTCCTCATCGGTGAACTTCTGCCACGAGCATTGTTCCACCTGGCTCAGGTTCAGAATGGCGTTAGCTTGTCCATCTTCCCACCAATTCACTGTTCCACACGGATCCTCACGGTAGCGCTCCACGAGGTCTGGAGCGCGGTCAATCGTGAAGAGGAACTTGTTGACGAGATACTTGCTCATGCATTCACCCCGTTCGGATACCACGTGAAGTAGGCCTCCATCGTGTGGAAGAGGTCGAGCGTATCGGCATAATCAGCCTTGGCCCTGCCGGCGACACCCATCATCAGAATGAAATCGAGGAATCCATGCGTGGCATTGCCTGGTGTCCAGAGACTATCGAGCGTAACGTCCGCCAGTGCCCCCTCAATATCACCATTGGCGATCCAGGCGACAGCCTTCCGATCGAACTCGGGATCGGGGCCGTGCGGACCAAATTGGCGCGGTCCCCCAAGCTCAAGCGAAAGATGCCCGGTGCCTATCACCGCGACGCGAGCCTCGCTCGGCCATGCAACAATAAGGTCACGCAATGTCCGACCGAATGCGACATAACGCTGGGGCTGAGGTAGCGGCGGCGCGAAGATATTGGTATAGATCGGTACAATGGGCAGATCAGCCTGCGGCCGTGTGGTGATAATCGGACACGTGATGCTGTGGTCAACGCGCAGCTCATTGCTGAACGCAAGGTCGAAGCCGGCGTCGAGTCCCTGACGTAGCAGGTACGCCGAAAGTTCTTCGTGCCCTTTGAGCACCATGCGCGGCAGACCGAATTCACGCTGCTCATTGTAATAGTTCGCGTCGTAGTAGGGCGCTTTGCCGATCAGAAACTGCGGCATGTTGTCGTAGAAGAGCTGGTGGAAGTGGTCGGAGCCGACCAT